>PACV01000006.1 GCA_002702875.1 Flavobacteriaceae bacterium | reverse complement strand
TTCATCCTTAAAATTTTGTAAATCTGACCATGTTGTGGGTATTGACAATATAAATAACTATTATTCACAAAAACTTAAAAAAGATAGAATAAAAATATTAAAAAAAAATAAAAATTTTAAATTTTATAAATTTGATTTAAACCAAAAGAAAAAAATTCATCGATTATTTTTGAAAAATAATTTTTCAAACGTAATACATTTTGCTGCTCAACCTGGGGTGATATATTCTTACAAAAACCCTAAAAGCTATTATAAAAATAATGTAAATGCTACAGATATTTTAATTGAACAAATTAAAAAAAACAAAATTAAACATTTTATTTTTTCTTCTTCCAGTTCTGTCTATGGAGATCATAAAAGATATCCAATCAATGAAAATTTTAAATTTAAGCCTAAAAATTATTATGCAAAAACAAAAATAACTTGTGAAAAATTGATAAATAAAAAACTTAAAAATACGGAGACATCAGTTAAAATAATAAGACCATTTACTGTGTATGGTCCATATGGAAGACCAGACATGCTAATTTTAAAGTTACTTTCCTTAATTCGAAGAAATAAAACTATAAAAATTTACGATTATGGAAATCAGATGAGAGATTTTACTTTTATAAAGGACGTAGTAGATATTATTTTTTTACTAAGTAAAAAAATAGATCACAATTTGAAAGTATTTAACATTTGTGCCTCTAAGCCAATTAAAATTAATAGTATTATCTTATTAGTACAAGATATTTTAAATAGAAAAATCAAACTTAAATATGAACATAAAAGAAAAGGTGAAATGAAGATTACTTATGGATCAAATAAAAAATTAATTAAGTATATCAAATTTAAAAAATTTACAGCAATAAAATATGGATTAATAGCGACTATTAAATGGTTTGAAGAATTTAAAAATAAAAGTTTATTAGTTAAAACTAAATGAAATTAAAAAGAATAATTATATTTTACCCATCTTTTGAAAGAGGAGGCGTAGAAACGATTTTATTAAATCTAATAAATTTTTTTTTAAAGAAAAAAATTAAAATAATATTGATATCAAATGTATCAAAAAAAAGATTGCCTAAAGACAATAATTTTTTACAAATTAACCCTAATTATAAAATTAATAGTTTTTTTTCAGATAGATTATCTAAAGCTATTCAAGCGTCAAAAAAACTTTCAAATATTCTCAAAAATTCAAATCAGAAAGAAACTATTGTATTTTCACTACAAAGTAGTTCTCTTGCAATATTAATTTCAAAAATTAATAATCATTTAATTGTTGTAAGAAATGCAGAGGACCCAATTTATTCTACTGTTTATGGTGATAATAAAATAGCTTCTTTATTAGCAATTTTTTCAAAAATCTTAACTTACAACTTTTCTGACAAAATAATTTGTAATTCTGTGGGATCAAAATATTCTTTACAAAAATTGTTATTAAATAAATCAAAAGTAATTTCGATTTATAATCCATATCTTAAAAAAATTAATAAAAAAAATAATTTCTCCAAAAAAAATATTGTTATTTCTGTTGGTAGACTTACAAAGCAAAAAGATCATAAGACATTAGTTGAAGCAATGAAATTATTGACCAATAAAGGTATTAAACTTAAATTACTAATTATTGGTGATGGCGATCAAAGAGATAGAATTGAACATTTAATAGATACTCTTAATTTAAAAAAAAATATCAAAATATTAGGATGGAAAAAAAATCTCAAAAATTATTATAAGACTGCAAAACTTTTTGTTTTATCGTCACTTTATGAGGGCTTAGGAAACGTAGTAATAGATGCAGTTAACTTCAATATCCCTGTTATAACAACTGATTGCAGAAGTGGACCCTCTGAAATCATAAAAAAAAATAAAGGTGGCTTTGTAGTGCCAGTTTCAAGTCCTGAACAAATAGCAATTAAGATACTTTATTGTCTTAAAAATTATAAATTAGCTTTAAAAAAAGCAAAATATGCAAAAAAGTATATCAATAGATTCAGTGAAAAAAAAAATTCAGAAAAATATTATACAGAATTAGTCAAAATTATTTATGAAAAAAGTTAGAGTTTATTATTGGTCACCATTTATTGATAAAGTTGCGACAACTAAAGCAGTTTTAAATTCTGTATTATCGCTGAATACGTATTCCAAAAAAAAATTTGAAGGAATTATAATAAATGTTTTTGGTGAATGGTTAAATTATAATTCTAATAAGAACTCATTAATAAAATTTTATGATTTAAATACTTTAAATTTTTTAAAAAAATTTTCTTCACGTGGATTCATTAAAAGTAGATTAAAATATTTATTAATATTTATTTTATCATACTTTCCACTTAAAAAATTCCTTAAAAAAGAAAAACCTGAATTTCTTATAATCCATCTTATAACCTCATTACCATTGTTTTTAAATTTGACTAATAATTTTGATACAAAAATCATTTTAAGAATATCTGGTAAACCCCAGCTAAATATTCTAAGACATTTTTTTTGGAGGCACGCATTAAAAAAAGTATATAAAATAACCTTTCCAACTTTAGAAACTTTAAATTTCTTTAAGAGCTTAAATATAGTCAATGTATCTAAATTAGAACTTTTATATGATCCAATAATTCACACGAAATATTTGGCCAAAATGAAGAATGAAAAATTAGAAAAAAGTGATGAATTTTATTTAGCAATTGGAAGATTTACTAAACAGAAAAACTTTTTCTTTTTGATTAAATGTTTTGAGACAATATGTAAAAGAGACCAGAATGCAAAATTGTTTATTTTAGGAGATGGTGAACAGAGAAAAAAATTTATAAAATATTTGAAAAAGAAAAATCTGCAAAACAATGTTCTTTTACCTGGTTACGTAAATAATGTTCATAAATATTTGTCAAATTGTAAATTATTTATTTTGTCTTCACTATGGGAGGATCCAGGTTTTGTATTAATTGAAGCAATGTTTTCAGAAGCATTAGTATTTTCAAGTGACTGTTCTAGTGGACCAAAAGAAATATTATCAATTGATGATAAAAGAGGAATTTTATTTAAAAGCAACGACACTAAAGATTTTATTGAAAAATTTAATAAAATAAAGAAATTTGATTTAAATAAAATTAGGAAAATTAAATTAAATGCAAAAATTTTTACGAAAAATTATACACTTTTTAATCATCACAATAAATTAATAGATATATTAAAAATAATATAATAATGATAAAAAAAACATTAGGAATAGTAGTTTTATTTTGGAATGATTTTGAAAAAACAATTGAATGTATTAAATCAATTTACAATCAAAAAAATTTTCACTACACATTAATTTTAGTTGACAATAATTCAGAAAAAAAATTTTCGAATGAAATATTTAAATGGCTTAATAACAATAATAAACAAGTAATAAATGTTAGTAAAAAAAAATATGAGGAAAATAAATTTGGCTCAACTAATTTATGCTTTTATATTAAAAATAAATTTAATTATGGTTGTGGTTTAGGACATAACCCAGGCTATCAATTTTGTATTGATAATAATCTTAAATATATTGCAAGAATTGATAACGATATGATTGTTCCAGAAAAAACTTTGAAAAATTTGATTACAAGACTTGAAAGAAATAATTTGATAAATGGAATAAGTCCTAAAATTATGTTTTTAAAAAAACCTAATTTTATATGGTGGAGGGGTTCCGAAATAGGTAACAATCTGAAATTTCAAAAAAATTGCGCCTCTTACAACGCGAGTGGACATTTAGATGATGAAAAATTTAGAGGCATGATAAGAACCGATGCTATCTCTGGTTGTGCATCTATTATGAAAACAGAGAGACTTAAAAAAATAGGGCTTTCTGATCCTGATTTTTTTTATGGTGAGGAAGATATTGAACTTTCTTACAGATTAGATGAGTTTAAACAATCTTTATGGGTTGATCTAGATGAAAAGATATATCATCACGTATCCGGGACAGTTGGAAAAAATTGGGCAAAAAATGTTTATTACAATTATAAATATAGATTGGTACTTATTAAAAAAATAGGAAACATTTATGATAAAATTTTTGGTTATTCATTTTCAATTTTAAAATTATTTTTATCTATATTTCTTATTTTTCATAAACACCATTCATCAAGATTCCTACAAAGATACTATGCAATTATACATTTTTTTCAAAAAAAATATGGTTCCTATGATAGAATTAATTACATTAAAGTGGATAAATTTTTTAGTGATATTAATAAAAGAACAAAACTAAGTTATATTTTAAAAAAAATTAATCATTATAGATTTTAAAAGAGTCATGACTACAAAGGAAAATAAAAAAAATAAAGATTTTTGGACATTAAATCCAATGACTTATGTAGATTTTAAAAAACCCTTAAATGAACGATTGCCCAAGGAAAAAAAACATTTTGACAAAATTAATAAAAATTTAGTAATTTCAAATCCTGATTTTCTAAATATTATCCAAAAAAATAAAAAAAATATTAGAGGAAAAATAGTTTTAGATCTTGGATGTGGTTTTGGTGCCAGCACAATTATTTTAAGTAAATTTGCAAAAAAAATTTTTGCTATCGATCTTACTTTCCCAGCAATTAAAAATGCAAAAAAGAATTTGAAAATTAATAAAATAAAAAATGTCCATCTTAAACAAATGGATGCTGAAAATTTAGATTTCAAAAATAATTATTTCGATTTTGTTTTTAGCTGGGGAGTAATACATCATAGCCATAATCCAAAAAAAATTTTAAAAAATATACAAAAAAAATTGAAAAAAAATGGATCTTGTTTTATAATGGTTTACAATTTATTTTCGTTTAGATATATTTTTCTTTCATTATATTATCTGTTTTTAAGAGGGTACATATACAAAGGATACAATTTTACAACAATATGTAAAAAGTTTACTGATGGTCATTATAATAAACATTATAGTATCTTTGAAATGAAAAAAGTTTTGAAGGAAATTGGTTTTAAGAATATAAAAATAACCTTTGGTCATCATAGAGGAAGAATCATACCTTTTTTAAAATCACATAACTCATGGTTAGGAAGATTTTTTTCAAGATATTTTGGATATTTTTTATATGCTTATTTTGAAAAGAGATAAAATATAATGGCCAAAAAAAACTACTTATTAAAACAATTTGTTAAAATATAATGTTTATAAAAAATTATGTTGATAAAAAAGACTATAATAACAATGGTTACATAGTACTCGATACAAACTTAATTGATAATTCAAATTTTAACAATTTAGTTAATCAAATTAATGACTGTTTAAAAACAGAATTAAAAAAAAATAATTATTTAAAAAAAATGGGTGGTTCTATAATGGGAAATTTGAATATTAATCAGGGTCCATTTGCCTCAAAACTCTATTCTTTAGTTTTTCAAGAACAATTCATAAATATTTTTGAAGATTTGACCAAAACTAAATTGGAATTATTTGATATTAATCACTGCGGTAACTTAGCGCTCCCTAAAAAGGGAAAACAACTTTTCCACATAGATGGAAACTACAAAAAAAAAATGTATCTTATCACAATTGTAACAGAAAATATTGATTTAAAAAATGGACCAACCGAAGTATGTGTTGGGTCTCATAAGAAACAAATGAGTTACTGGGAATTTTTTTTTAGTAAAAAAACAAAAAAAAAACTAATTTTAAATAAAGGCCAAATTGTAATTAGAAAACATAACTTATGGCATAGAGGTACTGAAAATAAATCTGATACCCCAAGATTATTACTATCGTTCTCATTAACCCCCAAAGAAAGTAACATTAAACCTCAAAAATTGTCATCACATATTGAAATTTTGCCAAATTTTTTTAAATCTAGTTTCATAGGAAGACTACATGAATATTTTTACGCTAATTTCGGATATGTCATAATAATTCTGAAATTAATTAAATCAATTATTAAAAGAGAATAGTAACTCAATCATTTATTGCCTTATAATAATCTCTGAGTCTCTCAAAATAATTAAAACGCTCAAGTCTTTTAAAAGCATAATTTTTTTTTTTCTCTAATTTTTTTTTATTTTCGATAAAGAATTTGATTTTTTTAGATAACATTTGATAATTGCCAACCTTAAAAAGTTCTCCTCCCATACCTCTATCTAAAATTTCTCTAGGTCCTGTAGGACAATCAGAAGATATAATAAATTTTTTTAACGCAACTGCTTCTAGAAGAACATTTGGTGATCCTTCATACTTCGAGGATAATACGAATAAATCACTTTTTATTATGTACGGATATGGATTTTTTTTAGGATTAATAATTTTAATATTCTTGGAAAGATTTAAACTTTTTATTAAATAAGTAATTTTATTTTTTAGAGGACCCGATCCTAAAATAATTAATCTTATATTGTATTCATCTTTAATTAGGTTAATTGATTTAATTAAACAATCATGATCCTTTTGTTCAGTAAATCTTGCAATGTTAATTATATTAATACTTTTTCTTTTAAAAAATTTAATTTTTGTATTTTTTTTTGAATATTTATAAATTTCTTTAGTATTTAGAGGATTATAAATGCATATACTTTTAAGTTTAAATTTTTGGTTTAACTCTTTTTTGAAATCCATACTGTTGACTATAATCTTGTTTGCAAGACCATAGATTTTTTTATATAAAAATTGTTTTAACCAATTTTTAGACCAACCGGAGGGTGAGGAATTTGATCTTATAATGATCTTCGTTTTTGTTAATTTGCATAATAATATACAATATATAATACCTTGAAAACATAATACAGTTGCTTCTTTGTTTTTTTTAATTTCCTTAAATAAGAATATTAATGAGATCAAAAATTTAGTTCTTCTCCCTAAATTTTCAAAAAAACTAAAATTTGGATATATTACTTTAATTCTCTTATTTAACCTTGGTCTAACAAATTTAGATAATGTAATAACACTTATCTCTTTTAGTTTTTTTGATAAATAGTTGGCAATGATAAAAAAATTTTTTTCTACACCTCCAGCAGTATTAACTGTTGGCATAAAAATGATTATTTTTTTTTTCATTAAGGTATACTTATATAAACAAAAATATTTAAATTAGAAATATAATTAGATATATTTAAGTTAATTAAAATACATTCAAAATTTATAAATGCAATGGAGCTAGTTTCAATTATAATTCCTTATTTTAAGAAAAGAGAATATATTACAGCCACCTTAAATTCGGTTTTAAAACAAACGTATAAAAATTTTGAAATACTGATTATTTATGATGATCAAGAAAAGGAGGATTTAAAATTTTTAAAAAAATTGATACGTCAGGATAAAAGAATATCACTTATCATTAACAAAAAATCGATTGGAGCTGGTTTATCAAGAAATAATGGAATTCAAAAATCTAAAGGCAAATTTATTAGTTTTATAGATGCTGATGATTTATGGAAAAAAAATAAATTAGAGTTGCAGGTCCAATTTATGAAAAATAAAAATTATTTGATTAGTCACACAAATTATGAAGTTATCGATAAAGAGCATAATATTTTAAGTCATAGAATAGCAAAAAATTTTAATAACGTAGACGATCTTTTAAAATCCTGTGACATCGGTCTTTCTTCAGTAATTGTAAAAAAGGAAATCTTAAAAAAGGAATGTCTATTTGCAAGTTTAAAAACAAAAGAAGATTTTGTTTTATGGTTAAAAATTCTTAAAAAGGATATAAGAATAGGTGGTCTTCAAAAAAATTTGATGTATTGGAGAAAACTTGACAATTCTTTATCATCTTCAGTTTTACAAAAAATTAAAGATGGGTACTGCGTTTATAATAAATTCATGAAATTTAATTTATTGAAATCTGTATATTTTTTATTTCTATTAGGTTTTAACTCTTTATTTAAATAAATGGAAGAATTGATATTTATCATAATTAGTTTTTTGTTTTTTAATTTTTTTAATCACTTTTTAATAAAAAAAAAATTTTTACTCAATTATAGTGGATCAATTCATCAAAAGTTTTCAGGAACAACAAATGTACCCCTAACTGGGGGAATATTTATATTTTTTTCGATTTTATATCTCTATTTTAATGAAATAGAATCTATCATTTATCTTTTCTCTTTTTTGTTTTTATTAGGACTGGCAACTGATCTAAAAATTACAAACTCACCAAAAACAAGATTTTTAATTCAAACAACTTTGTTATTTTTAATTGTTTATATTTCAGATTTGAGGATAACCCCAACAAGAATATACATAATTGATTTTTTAACTTCTAATATTTTACTAAGTTACTTATTTTCAACTTTTTGTTTTTTAATCTTAATTAATGGTTCAAATTTTATTGATGGACTTAATGGATTATTAGTTGGCTATTATTTGTTAATATCTATTATATTTTTTCAATTAAATTTTATTAACTTTTTAGATATTGAAAGTAATAATCTATTATTTTTTTTAGTAATCTTATTTATTTTATTTTTATTTAATCTCTTTAAAAAATCTTTTATGGGAGACACGGGTGCATACATTTTAAGTTTTTTTTATGGATATTTGCTAATAAAAATTTATGTTAATTATCAAATATTCTCACCTTTTTTTGTGATATTGCTTTTATGGTATCCATGTTTTGAAAATTTATTTTCTATATTAAGAAAATTTAAACTTAAGAGATCCCCAATAGAACCTGATAACAATCATTTGCATCAACTGATTTTTTTTTATTTAAAAAAAAAATACAAAACAAAAAATATTTTTGCTAATAACTGTGGGTCGCTGATTATCTTATTATACAATTTAATTATTTTTGGTTTAGGAATACAAAATATCTCAAATACACAATATCAGATAATCTTACTTATATTAAATTTATTTATTTATTGTGCAGTTTATTTTAAACTATTCGCTTATAAATATAATATTAAAATTTAATTTTAATAGTATTGGAAAAAAATGAGTATAGCAATTATTACTGGATCTAACGGACTTGTGGGTGCAGAAGCTACAAACTTCTTTTGTGACAAAGGTTTTGATGTTTTTGGTATAGACAACAACCTAAGAAATTTTTTTTTCGGTAGAGATGGATCAACTATTTGGATTAAAAAAAAATTAAAAAAAAGAAATAAAAAATATAAACATTTTAAGATAGATATTAGGAATTATGCTGGTTTAGAAAAAATATTTAAAAAATATAATAAAAATATCTCAATAATTATTCATTGTGCAGCTCAGCCATCTCACGATTATGGAAAGCAATATCCTTTTTTAGATTTCCATGTAAATGCTACAGGCACACTTAACCTACTAGAATTAACTAAAAAATTTTGTCCTGTTGCGCCATTTATATTTATGTCTACCAATAAAGTTTATGGTGATAATCCAAATAATCTAAAAATTATTGAAAAAAAAAAAGATGGGAACTAAATAATAATGACCCATATTTCAAAGGCATAGATGAAAAATTTTCTATTGATCATTCGATCCACAGTTTTTTTGGTGTTTCTAAATCCTATGCTGATCTTATTGTTCAAGAATATGGAAAAAATATTGGATTAAAAACAGTTTCTTTTAGAGGCGGATGCATTACTGGACCTAATCATAGTGGTGCTAAACTTCATGGATTTTTATCATTTTTAGTAAAAAAATCATTAAAAGAAAAAAAATATACTTTAATTGGTTACAAAGGAAAACAGGTTAGAGATAACATACATAGTTTTGATTTAGTAAATTGTTTCTGGGAGTTTTTTAAAAATCCTAAATATGGAGAAGTATACAATATAGGTGGTGGTAGATTTTGAAACTGTTCAGTCATTGAGGCTTTAGATTTGGTAGAGGAAACTTGCAATATAAAAATCAAAAGAAAAATTTTACAAACACCACGTACTGGTGATCATATTTGGTATATAACTAATTTAAAAAAATTTAAACGTGATTATCCTGGATGGGTTCAAAAATATAACACAAAAAAAATTATTGAAGAATTAATTAACACTTCAATCTAAAAATATTTATATTAAAATCTTATTTTTATAAACCCACTTATAATTATATATAACATTCTAAGTCCATTTAAAAAAATATTTGTCATTTTAGTTTCTCCCTCAATTCTATCTTCATATGAAACTGGATATTCTCTAATTTTTAAATTAATTCTATAGGCTCCTAATAATAAATCAAAGTCACCCCATTTATCTTTAATGCCCCAATTTCCATTATATTT
>PACV01000005.1 GCA_002702875.1 Flavobacteriaceae bacterium | reverse complement strand
TTAAAAAAATTTTTGTTTTCATAGCCTTTAATATTTATGTTAGAATAAATATCGATGTTAAAATATATTGCTAATTTAACACATTCTCTTATTTAGAACAAATCTAAATAAAGTTTATTAAACTATTTATGAAAGAAAAAAAATGCAATGAATGTAAAATTGGATACAAAAAGATGTTTAGAATCAAATACAAGGAATTACATTATTCAAATAAAATTTGGTTGTTCGTATGTGAGAGTTGTTTAAAATTAATTAAGAAAAACAACAGTTTTTATAGATATGGAGGTACATGGAAAAAATAAAATAACTTTTTAGGATCTATATTTTTCTGTTCCAAAACCTTCACTAATTCCAATTTGAATATATTGTCTAAGACTTTCCAAATATTTTCCCCAGCTGTAATTTATTCCAGCATATAAATCATTTTTTTCAGAAAATCCTGACTGAGAAAATCTAATTCTAGTTTTACCATTTACTTGTTCAATATCAAAAATAGTTTCATGACCAATAACTTCTTTAAAAACTTCATCAGCATCAATACATAACCACTTTAAAAATTTGTTTTCAATTATTTCTACAAGTTCAACTGAATATCCAACATCTCCAAATTTGAATGTTAGTCTTGAATTTAATCTAGATTCTCCCTCAATATCATTTGTATACCATTTTTTTAAATGATCCTTATTTACTATTGCTTCATATACATTTTGAGCTGTGCTATTAATATGAAATAAATGTCTGATTGATTCCATTGGTTTGATTAAATTTTGATTTTAATTAATAATAGATTTTATAAGATTATATTCGCTTAATAAATATATAAACAAATTATGGAAACTTTAGATATAATTGGATGGATTGCTACAGCTCTTGTCATTTTTTCATTTATGATTAATGATATGCTAAGATTAAGATTTGTTAATCTAATAGGAGCAGCCTTTTGGCTTGCATATGGAATTATTGATTTATCAAGCTCGATAATTTTTTTAAATGTAGTTATTGTATCTATACAAGCCTTTAAAATATCAAAACTCATCAAAAAAGAAGAAAAATAATTACTTAATTATTACAATATAAATTCATAAAAAATGATTGTAACAAGTAATGCATCTAACCAACAAATAAGAGAAAATAAAACAACTCCATACTGACTTATCAAATCTGAAAAAATTTTGGATAAATATGGGAGTTTTCTATCAAGAAATTTTTTATCAAAATTACTTTCATTCATTTTTTTGTTCTTTAATATTATAAAACTTTTTAAACCCTAAGTCTTTGCGAATTAACTCTTTCAAAAACACATCATATTTTTTATTCACTACTCTTAAAGACATAATTGTATTTAGTTGATGATTCTTGAAATTCCAAATTGATATAAAATCACTTGAGGATTCAGCATTTATGTATTTTGATTCATATTCAATATAAATGTAATCACTTAAATATCCATCTCCTTTTTTCCATTTTTTTTTATTTACCTCAAAAACTGAATTTGTGAAAAATTTGTTTACTAATTTTCTAAACTTTCCAGCTAGTAGATTGTGATGAGTTATTTTAGTGAATATAAAACCCTTTAAATTTTCATTTTTAAAAATATTTCCATCAATTAATACATCTGTTCTTGGGTTATATTTTAAATTGAATCTTTCATCAGAATATTTTAATGATTTTAAAACTTCACCAGACGATGACCCCCCTAAGTTATCCTGTGAAATTAAAAATGATGGTATTAAAAAAAATATAATTAAAATAAAATGCATAAATAAATATACATAATAAAATAAAAAAAAACCCCTTATATAAGGGGTTTTTCATGTAGTTTAAATTATTTTATTTTGTTGCCATTGCTTGAGCCATAACTCCTGTAGCATCAAAAAAATCACCAATTTCGTGAATTTGACCAGAACCATTAAAAGTGAAATAGTGATGAGCTCTAACTGTAATTACATTACCTGTAGCAACACTTTTAGCAGTCCACGTTCCATAAGTTTTTACCTCTCCATTGCTTTTTCCATCTGCATCAGCTCCAGGTGTCCAACTTGTAGGTGTGTATGTTATGTCATCAAAATTATCCATCCACTGTTTATTGTTAGCTAAAAACTCATCATACTTAGATCCTTCAGATCCAATAAAAGGTGAATAATGAGTAACCCCAGGACAAATCAGTGGCTTCTGAGCCTCAGCATCTTCGGATGAAAATAGCTCAAAGAATTTTTTTGCAGTAACAAGATTTTTTTCATAAAGTTCATTTGTTGCATTTACTCCACTTGAAGTATTTTCAGCACAGGAAAATAAAAAAAGTAAAGCTGCTAGATTATATAGTAAATTTTTTTTCATAGTTATTAAATTTAAAGTTTTCAAGTAATTATTGATTTAAAAATAGTTTTTTTAATAAAAAAAATGAAGTTTAATAACTGTTTTTTAATTTATAAGTTTAATTTGTAAGTGTTTAATTTTAAATATAATAATAATGAAAATAAAAACTATTTTTTGGATATGCATTGTCTTAATATTTCTACAAGGATTGCCTCTTTTTCTTTCAGTTTTATCACCTGAATTTAAATTGTCACTTATTGGTGATGCTTTTGGCAGCGATCCATCAGAGGATGCCATTATTATATTTAACACTTTTGCCCTTGTTGTTGGATTATTAGTCATTGGAGTTATTTTTTTAATAATAGGAACAATGAGATTTACAGATATCAATACACTAAAAAGAATGTCTTTTCTTTTTTTTGTTCTACAAGGGTTTTTTGCTCTTCCAGACTTAATTAGCTTTTTAAAAGGTGAGCCAACAGCGCCATTACCAGTAATAATAATGGGACTTGTAACATTAGGATTGTTCTATTACGGATCAAAAAAGGGAACTGCATAATTAGATTTGTAATAAAAAATAACAAAATCCAATCAAAAGAATTATGTATAACAAATATTCCCTAACTGTTTTCACATTATAAAATTAAAAAATCATTACAAATTTTAAATTTATGACAGAGAATTTTTTTGGTCTTTTAATAATTTTAGCACTTATAGTATTGGTTTTATTTTTTTATATCAAAAATAAAAAAGAAGGAAAAGATAATTATGAGGATATGAATGATGGATCAGGGACTGTCAACTAAATAATTTAGAAATTACAAAGATTAAATAATTTAAACAATTGTAAAAATTAAAGATAGGAAACAAGCTCCTAAAATTATATAGCTAAAAATAGTTGCATAAAAAACCATCTTATTTTCACTTCCTAATTTTTTTTTTAGTCTATTTAATCTGTAAGTAACAGTCAAAGCTAAAATTATTAAAACTATAGATTGAAAAATTTCCATATAGCAAATATATTATTTATAATTATTTATAATTTTTTATATTAAGGGAATAATAATTACTCCAATGTAAAAAATATAATATCATGAAAAAAACCTATTTAATTTTGTGTATTCTAGGTGTATTTCTACCCTATTATAATCTAATTAATTTTTTGAAAATTAATGATTGGTCCATGAATGGATTTTTTGAATTGTTATTCTCTAACTATGCAGTTTCAATGATCTCAATGGATCTTAGTGTTGCAGCAAGCACATTTTTAATTTTTATAATAGCTAAGTTTTGGAAAAAACCTAAAAGATTATTAAGATATATTGTTCCACTTTTTCTAGTTGGATTTTCCTTATCACTTCCTTTGTATTTGTATGATAATTCAAAGTTTTAAATTTTTAAAAATTAATAGTTTACATTTAGTTTTATTACTATTTTTTTTTAAAACTAACGGACAATCTGATAACAAAATTAATTTAGAAATTTCACTAGAAAATAATTTAGTTAAAGGAAAACACTTATTTATTTTATCAGGTCAATCAAACATGGTTGGATTAAAACCTGAAGAGTCTTTCACTCCTATAATTGAAAAAAAATATGGTAAAGAAAAAATTATAATTGTTAAAGATGCAAAAGGAGGACAACCAATAAGAAGATGGTACAATGAGTGGGAATTTGATGATAATAATTTAGATGATTCAATTGGAAATTTGTATAAAAGTTTAATTGATAAAGTAAGAAAAGCTGTAATAAATAAAAAAATAAAGACTGTTACATTTATTTGGATGCAGGGTGAAAGGGATGCTCGGGAGGAACTAGCTGATTATTATGAGAAAAGCTTAATTGGTTTATACAACCAGTTGACCAATGATTTAAATTATAAAAAAATAAATTTTTTAATTGGTCGAATTAGTGACTTTGATCTCTTAAATAAAAAATATAAACATTGGACAAGAATTAGGGATATTCAAGTTAAAGTTGCTGAATCAAATAAGAGATTTGACTGGATTGATACTGATGATTTAAATGATGGAGTTAACAAAAAGGGAATAAAAATAAATAACGATCTTCACTACTCAGTTTCTGGTTACAAAATTTTAGGACAACGCTTTGCAGAAAAAGCAATTAAAATGATTAATTCTTTATAGTAAACTCTTAATATTTTACTGAAATTTAAAATTGTATGAAAGAGATACAAAAACGCTGTTTACGACAGACAAATTAAAAGATCCAAGTGGACTTTTACCAAATAAATTTCCAAATTGAGAACCATTTTTTTCTGTATAATAACGATTTAGTGGATTTTTAGCACCATATAAATTATAAATTGTAAGTGTCCAATCTCCTCTCCACCTATCATACTCACTCTTATTATAAGCAACCTTCCATGAAAAATCTAATCGATGATAGACAGGTAGTCTAGAATTATTTCTTTCTAAAAAAATTGGCACTGCTTTGTTATTTAAATCAAAAACTCCGTTTGCTACCGTGTAAGGTCTTCCTGATTGAGCTGTAAAATTAAAGCTCCAGGTATTATATTTCTCTGTCTCAAAATTGATTGTTCCATTAAATGTATGCGGCCTATCAAACTCTGAATTATACCATTTATTTCGATTTATAATTTCACTTTTTATTGTCCCATTTGATTTTAATAAACTTTTAGCCCAAGTATAGTTCATCCATCCATTAATTCTTCCAGATGGCTTTCTTAAACTAAATTCAACTCCATATGCCTTTCCATCTATTTGAATCAAATCATTTTCAGGATATTGTTCAAGAAAAAAATCAGCACCTGGCTTATAAGTTAAATTATTTTTTGTTGATCTATAATAACCCTCAGCAGATAATTCTAGTTTGGAATTTATATTTTTAAATATCCCAAGACCATAAGTATTATTTGATTGAGGCAAAATAAAAGGATCAGAGGTTTTCCATCTTGATGTAGGCAAAGGTGTTGTGGTATTATATATATTTTGAATGTATTGATTTATTCTAGCAAAACTAAATTTAACAGAACTATTATTAGAAAGTTTTACACTTGCCCCTAGTCTAGGTTCAATACCTGAATAACTTTGAACTTTTTCTCCACTATTATAATTTGTGACACCTATATTTAGACCATTATTGTCATATTGATTTTTTATGTATGGTCCATTTAAGAAAAAATTTGTGTATCTAACACCAAGTGATAAAGATATTTTTTCTGTAGGAGAAAAATTAAAATTTGAATAGCCTGATAATTCATAACTAATTTCGTTAGTAAGACTTACTGGATTTATACTATTTCCACTACCAGGATTAAGTGAACCAGGATTAATTTTATATCTGTTCAATTGAAGTCCCAAATAGTAATTAAAATTATCTTTTACATTTTTAGAATATTCAGTGTTAATATTTGAAAAGTTAATTCTTGATTTATAAGTTATTATGTTATCAAACTCGCTCTCTTTAAAAAAAGTTTTAGGACTATAACTACTATTTACAAAAATTGTTTTAATAAAGCTTTTATCAGAGATACTTCTAATCCAACTTAAAGTCTGATTGAAAGTACTAAAATCATAACTATTATCTGACGAGCTAATATTTTCAATGTTAGTAATTAAGTCTAATTTATAGAAATCAGTAGTATAAAAATTCGTAAAACTCACCTGATCTTTTTCTGATGGTAAATACAAAAACTTAATAGTGTTGTCAGTAAAATTTGCTTTTGTGTTCTTTAATTTTTTTGAAAACAAGGGAAATAAAAAGTCTGTAAAACCAACTCTTCCTCCAGCGATCATAAGCAACTTATCCTTAATAATTGGTGTTGTTACAGTGAGTCTGCTAGATACCAATCCAATGCCTCCCTCTAACTTTAATCTATCAGTATATGGATTTTTTACTTTGATATCAAGAACTGATGCCATTCTTCCTCCATATCTAGAAGGTATATTTGCTTGGTACATGTCAACTCCTGAAATAACATCTGGAGTAAAAACAGAAAATAAACCAAAAAGATGGGTTGGGTTAAATACTGGTGCATAGTCATAAATCATTAAATTTTGATCTAAAGAACCTCCCCTAACTGAAATCCCATTGCTTACATCACCAGCATTATTTACACCTGCTAAAAGTGTCATACCTCTTAATACATCAAACTCTCCTAAACCAGAAGGAATTTTGATAAGATCCCTAGTAGATAATTTAAATACTCCCATCTGAGGGCTTTCAACATTGTCGTTTAAATTAATAGCATTAACAATTACTTCAGACAATTCTTCTTTTGACTCATTTAATTCAATTTTTAATAAAGTATCTTTATTTAAATTTGTTGTAAACCTCTGCTCAGAAAATCCCAAAAATGTAACTCTAATATTATATATTCCTTCTTTTAATTTTATTGAAAAAAGACCGTTTTTATCAGTAATTCCTCCACTATTTATCTGATCAATTATGATAGTTACATCACGAAGAGGTAATTTATCTTCAGAATTTGTAACATTTATTTGAAGTTGAAATGATTTTTGAGAATTAGAATTTTCTTGCGAGTATGACAAGTTTAATACAAAAGTGTAAAATATTAGAAAATAAAACTTTACAATATAATATCTCATATTAATCTTGACTAAAGTTTGACCAACCCTGAGGCTCAATAGCAGTTCTAAATCTAGTTTCTTCACAAGGAGCAAAATAAGTTAAGGGTTCAGGTAGTGGCATTCCATATATTTCTGGGTCTATTTTCTTTATTCCATATGCACTGGCATTATTTGTTACTTTATCTCGTAAATCTTTTCTATTTTGAAAAAGTGACGAATTTGATTCACTAGCAACAGTAAATCTTCCCAAAACAAATTCTTCAATATTATTTGGATTAAATAAATTTCCGATTAATGCAGTGGGTAAAGGAGCATTTAGACTAGATGTATTTTCTGAAACATCCTTTAGAGTTTTATAATAATTAAAAGCAGACTGAGTTATGTTAAATTGTTGAACCGTAACAAAAAAAGGATTGTCAGAAATTAGAGGTACATTTCCAATTTCATAAAGTTTTACATTCAATCCATTAGTGAACTCATCTGAGAAAATTTTAGTTTCATCATTGTAATTTATATTCCAACAAGGAACCTCACATCCATAAGTAAAATCTCTGTTAGCTAAGTAATAGGCTCTCTGAAATCTTTGATAAGGAGGAAAATCTAACACTAAACATTCCCCGTTTCTATAAACCCCATCTGTACATGTCTTACAAGTAACAGTCTTTTCGTAAACTTTAAATCTGTGTAAATAATAATTTTCTTCATCTATTGGATCATCAAAATCTACAAAAATTTTATGGCCGGATATATCTCTTTCCACACCAGATAAAGATATAACAGATGTAACTTTGTCATTAAATATTGCATTAACTGAATTTACATTAACAATTGATGGAGCTATCTCTGGAATTGAATTATAATTCTCTCCATTTGGAAGAACAACATTTAACTCCCATTTCTCTCCAGGATTTATTTTGAAATTATTATCAGGCAGATAAACACCTTCAATTTCATTGAGGGATATAATTTTGTTTTGATTCTTATTTATAAAACTTACTTCGCAACCTAAAATTGGCGTGGTAACATACAATCCGTATTCAAGTTTTGATTTTCGAACTGAAACATATGAACCTTTAGTCTGGGTTGTAATAAATCCATCAATAAAAACCAGCTCTTCACTAAATTCAAATTCAGGGGTAACAGGATCAATACACTTTTGAAATAAAATTAAACTTAAAACAATAAATACTAACCTAAACAATCGTAAAAAAATAATCTTCAAAATTACTTTAAAGTACATGTACCCCCAAAGGCTTCAAATAATGCCTTAGAAATTTCAAGTTCAGCTAGAGTATAGGCCTCACCTGAATCAGGGTCAATAGCATCGACGCACCATGGATCACCAAATGATTCTCCAATAATTTCACAACTCAAACAAACAGCACTACTATCAGGCTTGTCATCTTTGCTACAGGCAGTAATAACTAAAATTAAAGATATAAATAAAATGTAAATGGTATGTTTCATATAACTAATATAGATATATATTATTATTAAGAATTTTGTATTTTTTTTTTTAATTTATTTTTAAACAAAAAATATGTTTAACATTAAAATATTTTAAAAAAATCAAAATAATACTAGAAAAGTTATCATATTCATAATGTTTTTTTACTCCAAGTTAATCCTGTAAATAAATTCAGGAGTTAAAAACCTTTTTATAACCAAAACCAGACATAGTCATTTTATATAATATCTTCAGCTTAAAAAAATT
>PACV01000004.1 GCA_002702875.1 Flavobacteriaceae bacterium | reverse complement strand
TTTTATATCATTATCATCTTCAATAATGTTACTTTCTTTTGAATTTATTCCTTTATTTAACCAATTATATAAATTTTCCCTATCTAGAGTTAAGATCGAGGTTTTTTTTAAAATATGGCTGTAGTTGTATTTCTTTTGGTTTTTTAGAGATTTAAGATAAAATGCATGTAAGTTCTGATAATAAGGATATTTAAATAATAATTTTTCAATTTTTATCAGATCATCCTCCTCATTGAAATTTATTTTATCGGTTAAATTTTTAAAATTTTCCATATTTACCATTTGGCCAAAGTTGCATTAAAAATATCTTGAGTTAATCTTTCAAATATTACTTTGTGAGCAGTATCTTTAATATCAAAAATTTGAGCTTCAGCAGGAAAATCATAAAAAAATGAGAAGCTTTGTTCGAAACTGTCATCATCATTTTTTGAGTTTATGTATTCAACACTTACTCTCATTGTTAGTCTGTTTTGCGAGGCTGTATTTTGAGCAGTTGCTGTCATTGGAGTAATTCGATATGAAGTAATTTGCCCTCTATAAATTAAATCACCATTATTATTTACTAGTGAAAGATTTGTTTGGTTTAAAATTAAGTCTTGTAAAGCAAGTGTAAAATCTCTATCTAAGCCAGGTTCAACTGTTGATCCAGGTCGATTACCGGCCACATTTTGAAAATAATCAACTTGAAAAGTTTCCGTTCCTGGAGGTATAGATGCTCCTGTGAAAGAGTATATTCCACAACTAGTAACTAGAAATGATAAAATGTAAATTATACCAAAAAAATTATTTTTCATCTTCAACTTTTAAATCAAATTGTTTAATTTTTCTGTAAAGTGTCCTTTCTGAAATTCCAAGCTCTTTTGCAGCAATTTTTCTTTTCCCTTTGCTTCTATCCAATGCAGATTTAATCATTTCAATTTCTTTTTCTTGTAATGAAATTGGTTCTTCTTCAATAATTGAGTCTGCATAGTCAAACTCATTTAATTCTTTATTTAACTTGGAATTTTTTAAATTATCGTTTTTTTTATGGGGAACAGTCAATAGTGTATTCATTTTTTCACTTAAATCATCTTCACCATATATTTTATCAATAAGATTTTGATTTTTCTTTTGGATCAAATCAGATTTTCCCTCATTAATTATTTCAAGAGTTAGTTTTTTTAAATCATTAATATCATTTTTCATGTCGAACAAAACTTTATACAAAATTTCTCTTTCAGAACTAAAATCTTGAGTTTCATTTTTTTGTTTTTCGATAACTGCTGGAAATTGGGATCCAAGATTTGGTAAATATGACTTTATTATGTTTGAATTTAGTTTTCTTTCAGACTCAAGAACTGATATTTGTTCTGCTATATTTCTAAGTTGTCTTATATTTCCACTCCAATTATATTGGGTTAAAGCTAATTGAGCTGAGTCATCTAAAACTAGAGGAGGCATTCTATATTTTTGAGCAAAATCTGATGCAAATTTTCTAAATAAAAGAGGAATATCCTCTTTTCTTTCTCTGAGAGGAGGAAGAAATATTTCCACTGTGCTTAAACGATAATATAAATCTTCTCTAAATTTTCCTTTATTTATAGCAACACCCATATTCTGATTTGTAGCTGCAACTATTCTGACATTAGTTTTTTGTACTTTTGAAGAGCCAACCTTTAAAAATTCACCAGTTTCTAGAATTCTCAATAATCTAACTTGAGTTGAAAGAGGAAGTTCACCAACTTCGTCTAAAAAAATTGTTCCGCCATCTGCAACTTCAAAATATCCATTTCTTGTTGAAGTTGCTCCAGTAAAAGCTCCTTTTTCATGACCAAATAATTCACTATCAATTGTTCCTTCAGGTATTGCACCACAGTTAACAGCTATGTACTTAGAGTGTTTTCTATTTGAAAATTGATGAATAATTTTAGGAATGTTTTCTTTACCAACTCCACTCTCACCAGTCACTAAAACTGAAATATTTGTTGAAGCAACTCTTAAAGCTTTTTCTATACCTCTATCTAAATTTTTATTTACTCCAATTATTCCAAATCTTCTTTTAACAGATAAAACTTCCATGAATCAATTAATTTTTTTAATTCCTTTACCAATAAGTGTGGCACTTGTGCAATTTAAAATTTCAACTTCAACTATATCTCCAATTTTAAAATTTTCTTTTGGAAAAACAACAACTGTATTTTGAGAATTTCTTCCACTCCAAAAATCGTCAGATTTTTTTGAAGTTTTTTCAATTAAGACTTCAACATTTTTTCCAATAAATTCTTTAGTTCTGAAAAAACTATGGTTTTGCTGAATTTCAATTATTTCTGATAGTCTTTGTTTTTTAATTTTTAATGAAACATTATCTTCCATTTTTTTTGCAGCAAGAGTTCCAGGTCTTTCAGAGTAGTAAAACATAAAACCATAATTATATTTTACTTTATTCATTAGGTTTATTGTTTTTATATGATCATTTTCAGTTTCTGATGGGAATCCAACAATCAGATCGTGAGATATAGCACAATCAGGTATAATTTTTTTTATATTATCTATTAGTTCATAATATTCTAAAATGGTATGTTTTCTGTTCATTAATTTTAATATTCTATCGCTTCCAGATTGAACGGGTAAATGAATGTGTTTACAGATATTAGGGTGCTTTGACATTACATTAATGACATCAATTGTCATATCTTGTGGATTTGAAGTCGAAAACCTTATTCTGATTTTTTTGAAATTTGTAGCAACAATATCAAGTAGGTCAGAAAATTTTATTGAGTTTTTTTGATTTATTTTAGGAGCATTTATAAAATCCTTTTTTAAACCACCTCCATACCACAAATAACTATCTACGTTCTGCCCCAATAATGTAATTTCTTTATAACCTTTATTTTTTAACTCTTTAATTTCATTTAGGATACTTTTTGGATCTCTGCTTCTTTCTCTTCCTCTGGTAAAAGGAACAACACAAAATGTACACATATTATCACATCCTCTTGTTATAGTAACATACGCACTAACTTTGTTAGAGTTTATTCTAACAGGGGAAATTTCTCCATAGGTTTCATCTTTAGACAACAAAACATTAATGGCTTCTTTACCTTCTTCAACTTCCTTTAATAAATTTGGAAGATCTTTGTATGCGTCAGGACCTACGACTAAATCAACAATTTTTTCTTCCTCTAACAATTTTGATTTTAATCTCTCAGCCATGCAACCAAGAATACCAATCTTAACATTTTTATTTTTATACTTTAAAATATTAAATTTTTTCAGTTTTTTTCTAATTGTTATTTCAGCTTTTTCTCTAATTGAACATGTATTTAATAAAATTAATTCAGCTTCTAAATAATTTTCAACATGTTTATAACCTTCTTTTGACAAAATTGAAACCACAATTTCACTATCTGACAAATTCATTTGGCAACCGTAGCTTTCAATATATAGTTTTTTAAAATTGACTTTAGACTTAGTTTGAGAAAGAGAATAGCTTTCATCCAAAACAGAATTCAAATCTTTTTTAATAGATAATTCATTTAATTTGTACATAATCATAAAATTATAACAAATTTACAAATACTGACAAAATGTCTTGCTATTTTTAGATAAAATGTAATTCAGATATTCATTTTTTTCATTTGACTAATTGCGTAGTTAGCAGCTCTCGCAGTAATAGCCATAAATGTTAATGAGGGGTTTTGTGTAGAGGTTGAAGGCATACATGCTCCATCGGTTACAAAAACATTTTTACAACTGTGTAGTTGATTCCATTTGTTAAGTAATGAAGTTTTTTTATTTTTCCCCATTCTTACCCCGCCCATTTCGTGGATATCATTTCCAGGTTTTCTTTTAAAATTATCCCTAGATTTGATATTTTTAAAACCAGCTCTTTCAAACATCTCAGATAATTCATTAATGTAATCTTTAGTCATTTTATCGTCGTTATCATCGTAATCAACATTAACAACTAACTGTGGAATTCCCCAAGGGTCTTTATTTTGTTTGTCCAAATATATTTGATTTTCTTTTTTTGGAATTGTTTCCCCCATCATGTGAGAGCCAACTCGCCACAAGCCATTTTCCTTTGTTGATAGAAGATTATTTAAAAGCTCATCACCAAATCCATCTGTTTTAGTTTCCCTAATTCTTGATGCTCCAAATCCGGCTGCATAACCTCTAAGAAAATTGGTTTCCTGTTTATAAACATTCTTAAATCTAGGAATATATGATGATGTAGGCTTACCCCCTTCAGTTGTAAAATCAGGATGCCCTTCGTGCACAGCGCTAACAGTTGCTCTGTAATTATGAAACGCAATATATTTGCCTAGCAAACCGTTATCATTTCCTAAACCATTTGGGAATCTATTAGATATTGAATTTAGTAAGATTAGGTTAGAATTAAGTGTTGCTGCATTTAAAAAAATAACTTTAGCATAGTATTCGTGAACTTCTTTTGTTTTAGCATCTATGACTCTAACACCAGTGGCCTTTTCCAACTTATCATCGTATATAATTGAGTGGACTACAGAGTGTGGTCTTAATGTTAAATTTCCTGTTTTTTGAGCCCAAGGGATTAGTGTTGAATTAGCGTTAAAGTATCCTCCCAGTGGACAACCTCTTTCGCAAATTCTTCTACTACCGCACAGGACTCTTCCTTGTTTAGCAAAAATTGGCTTATTTTCAGTTATATGAGCACATCTTCCATAAATTACATGTCTGTCTTTATAATTTTTACTTACGATTTTTTTAAAGTAATTCTCAACAACATTTGATTCCCAAGGTTTCAAAAATTCACCGTCAGGCAAAGTATCCAATCCGTCTTTAGCTCCACTAACTCCTACAAACTTTTCGACATAGCTATACCAATTTTTTATATCATTGTATCGAATAGGCCAATCTACAGAATAATTATCTCTAAGAGGTCCTTCAAAATCATAATCACTCCACCTTTGAACTTGTCTAGCCCACATTATAGACTTACCTCCAACCTGATAGCCTCTAATCCAGTCGAAAGGTTTTTTTTGAATGTACGGATGTTCAGCATCTTTAACAAAAAAATGCTTTGAACCTTCATAAAAAGCATAGCAGCTACTTGCAACAGGATTGTCCAATTTTTCTTTATTGGTAAGCCTGCCTCGAAATTTAAATTCCCATGGCATTTTGTTGGTAGTTGGATAATCCACTATATGTTTAACATCTCTTCCTCTTTCGAGAAGCATCGTTTTGAGTCCGTTTTCACAAAATTCTTTTGCTGACCAGCCTCCAGTCATTCCTGCTCCAATAACAATTGCATCAAAAGTATTTTTATTCATAAAAATCAAATTTTAACTGTCCCAAGATATCGATTAGGAATAAATTCATAATTTAAATAATTCTTCATGTAGTTTTCAGAAGTAGTAAAGTGTCTTAGAGACAAAGACTTAATATTTTCAAAGAAAAAATTTAGACTATCATTACTATTAAATCCATTCGAAATAATTGATTTTTTATCAATAATTGACAAATTATTAAATTTTTTATTTCCATAGTACTTAACTTCGGTTTTAAATTTTGAAAAGCCGTCAAGAAATTTTTTTATTTCTTCATTTTTATAGCAATAATTTATAGTATTTAAAATAAAGTCTACTCTTTTATCAGGTGTTGGAAAATTATATTGATTATCTTTTAAAATAAAATCAGATACATATGATATAGTTTCCAGTTCTGAGTCTATTAAATTTAAATTAGAGTATTTGAAGTTTTCATTTGAGCAATATGGTAAAGTTATAAGAGCTCCCGATGATAGCACTAAACTTTTTATAACCAACCTTCTTTTCATCATCAAAATTTATCTTCTAAAATAGTAAAAAAAGTAATTTCATTTAGTTTTTTTCTTAACAGTTTGTTTCTTAAAATTTAAACATAAAAAAAAATCTTATACTTTTGTGTCCAATTTAAGTATATAATGTCAAAAAATCTTGTTATTGTAGAATCACCAGCTAAAGCTAAAACTATTGAAAGGTTTTTAGGTAAAGATTTTAAGGTTTCCTCTTGTTTTGGCCATATTGTAGATCTTCCATCTAAAGAACTTGGAGTTAATATTGATAATGATTTTAAACCGAAGTATATAGTTAACGATGACAAAAAAAAGATAGTTAATGAATTAAAAAAATTAGTTAAAGATGTTGATATTGTATGGTTAGCTAGTGATGAGGATAGAGAAGGTGAGGCTATTGCTTGGCACTTATTTAAAACACTTAATCTTAATAATGAAAATACAAAAAGAATAGTTTTTCATGAAATAACTAAAAAAGCAATTTTAAGTGCAATTGAAAATCCTCGAGATATAAATCTAAATCTAGTTAATGCTCAACAAGCTAGAAGGGTCCTAGACAGACTAGTTGGGTATGAGTTATCACCTGTTCTATGGAAAAAAGTTAAAGGAGGTTTGTCTGCTGGTCGAGTTCAATCAGTTTCTGTAAGACTAATTGTCGAGAGAGAGAGAGAAATTACAAAATTTAAACCCTCTTTTTTTTACAAAACAAGTGCTTATTTTAAAACTCAAAATGGACAAAAATTTAAAGCAATTCTTGATAAAGAATTTCATAATGAAAAAAATGTTGAGTCATTTTTAGAATCAAATAAAAATAATTCTTATATAGTTTTTGAAAAAAAAGTAAAGCCTGGAAAAAAATCTCCAACACCTCCATTTACTACCTCAACACTACAACAGGAAGCATCAAGAAAATTAAATTTTCCTGTTGGAAAAACTATGGGAACTGCACAAAAACTTTATGAATCTGGATTCATAACATACATGAGAACTGATAGTGTTAGTCTGTCTAATGAGGCTATTGAAAATATAAGGCATGAAATTGAAAAAACATATGGTAATGAGTATTATCAAAAAAGATTTTACAAATCAAAAAATAAATCTGCTCAAGAAGCTCATGAGGCCATAAGACCTACTGATTTTAGTAAAAAAAATATTGATAATATAGATTATGATCAAAAAAGATTATATGAATTAATTTGGAAAAGGACAATTGCTTCTCAAATGACTGATTCAATAATTGAAAAAACCTTTTTGAGGATAAAATGTAAAAAAAATAATTTTTTCAATTCTTCTGGAGAGGTCACAATTTTTGATGGATTTATAAAAGTTTATAAAGAGGGTGTTGATAATTTAGAGGAGAACGATCAAGGTACAATACCAGATATAAATTTAGAGGAAGTACTTAATTTAGAAGAACTAATTTCAACTCAAAAATATTCTAGAGCTCCTTACAGATATAGTGAAGCTACGTTGGTTAAAAAATTAGAAGAATTAGGAATTGGCAGACCGTCCACATATGCTCCTACAATATCAACAGTTCAAAACAGAGGTTACATCCTAAAAGGAACATCGGAGGGAGTTGAAAGATCATTTAAACAAATCTCTCTAAAAAACAATAATATCATTCATAATGATTTAATTGAAAAGTTTGGTGGAGACAAAGGGAAATTAACACCATCTGATACAGGTTATATTGTAAACGATTTTCTAGTAAACAACTTTAAAAGTATTTTAGATTATAATTTTACTGCTAAAGTTGAAGAGGACTTTGACAAAATTGCTGATGGGTTTGAAAATTGGACTGGAATGATAAAAGATTTTTACAACGACTTTAGTAAAAATGTTAATCATGTTAGTGAAAATGCAAATCGAGAGTCAGGTGAGAGGATCTTAGGTGTTGATCCTTCATCGGGAAGAGAGGTAAAAGTTAGATTAGGTAAGTTTGGTCCTTTGGCTCAAATAGGAAATATTAATGATGAATTGAAACCAATTTTTTCTAGTTTAAGTCCTAATCAAAAATTAGATAATGTAACTTTAGAAGAAGTTTTAGAATTGTTTAAATTACCAAAAAGTTTAGGTGTTTATCAAAATGAAGACCTAACAGTTAATAATGGTAGATACGGCCCATACATCAAATTTGGAAAAAAATTTATTTCTATACCAAAAACAATAAATCCACTTGAAGTTGACTTTGAGAAAGCAAAAAAAATAATTGATGACAAACTAAAATCAGAAGCGCCAATTCACATATACAAAAATGAACCCGTTACTAAAGGTATAGGAAGATTTGGTCCTTTTTTAAAGTGGAATAATGCATTCTTTAATGTTGGGAAAAATTATGATTTTAACAATCTTGATAAAAATGAAATAGAAGTAATCATTAAAGACAAGATAAGAAAAGATCAAGAAAAAGTCATAAATAATTGGACAGAAGACGGAATTAGGATAGAAAAAGGAAGGTGGGGTAAATTCTTTATAATAAAAGGTAAATTAAAGATACAAATATCTAAAGAAAAAGATCCTTCAAAATTAAGCTTGAATGAAGTAAAAGACATAATTCAGCTTAACTCGAAAAAAAAAATTAAATCTAAATAATAATAATGTTTGAGGATATTTTAAATCCTGTAGATGATAATTTATTAAAATTATCAAAATTGTTGTCTGAACAGGTGATTGGAAAAAATATTCTTATAAATTCTAAATCTTCAGGATTTCCTGATATTAAAGATGTATCTGTAGCTATTATTGGAATAAATGAATATAGAAATTCATCATTTAGCTCAAGTAAATATGAAATTGATAAATTTAGAATTGAATTTTACAGTTTGTTCATTGGTAATTGGAATTTTAAAATTGCTGATCTAGGGGATTTACCCAATGGTAAAGAAATTGAAGATTCTTACTTTATGGTTAATAAAATTTCTATTGATTTAAGGAAATTAAATATAATTCCAATTTTTATTGGCGGGAGTCAAGATTTGACATCTTCTATATACAAATCTTTTGAAAAAAATAATCAATGGATAAATATAACATCAGTCGATAACAGGTTTGACTTTTCAAAAAATGAAAAATTAATTTCTGGTGACTCCTACATGAGTTCAATAATAATGCATAAACCCTCTTACTTATTTTCATACACAAATATAGGTTATCAATCTTATTTAAACTCTCAAGAAGAAATTGACCTTATTGAAAAGCTTTTTTTTGATTGTTACAGATTGGGTGATGTATTAGACAATATAAAGGTCACAGAGCCAGTATTTCGTGAATCAGATATAGTTACCTTTGATTTAAAATGTTTATCTGCTATTTTGACAGGGAATTCAAAATATTCTTCTCCAAATGGTTTTGATTCAAGATCTATTTGTGCACTTTCACGTTATGCAGGAATTAGTGATAGAGTAAGCGTGATTGGTTTTTTTGAGCTTTTCAATTTTGATCTTTTTCATAAACTTTTTGCACAAATCTTATGGTATTTTATTGAGGGTTTTTCATGTAGATTTGGTGAATATCCATTATACACTGGTGAAGGATTTAAAAAATTTACTGTTCAATTGTCAGATAGAGATTTAATTTTTCATCAAAGTCAAAAAAGTAAAAGATGGTGGGTTGAAATTGTAATTAAAAGTTATCTAGATAATAAAATTAAATCTAATACGTTATTATCTTGCACGTATGAGGATTATTTAAATGCTTGCAATGATAAACTACCTGAAAGATGGATTAAAGCATCTAAAAGGTTATGATTTAATTATGAAACAGTTAAAAATAATTTTAAAATTTAATTTAAATATTATAAAAATGTTAGTTTTGCTATAAATAAAGCAAATTTGTTCTCTATTTTACTATGAAAAAAAATGTTTTATTTATTCTTTTATCCCTTTTAATTGCATCTTGTGCAAATAAACGTGGTGAGTTAATAGGAGTCAAACAAAAAAAGTGGTTTCCTGAAAAACCATATGGAATGACCCTTATTGAAGGTGGTGCTTATATCATGGGAAAAAATGATGACGATGCAGCTGCAACCCAAAATGCTGCTCCCAAAACAGTAACAGTTAGGTCTTTTTATATGGATGAAACTGAAATCACAAACAGTGAATATAGGCAATTTGTTAATTGGGTCAAAGACTCCATTGCATCTGCAATGCTTGCAAGAAGATCAGTTGAGGAAAATCTTGGTGAAGATTCTGAAGATGGTCTTGCAGATTATGCATTTAAGGATTCAGATACCGCTGATATGTCTCCTTTTACTAAATATATGAGAGAAAATTATTACGATCTTAATGAAGACCCATATTATAGAAGACCTCTCAATATGGAACAAGAAATTGAATATTCACCTGGAGATTATCCAGAGGGCGCATACATTGAAGTTATGGACAGTCTTTATCTTCCACCTGAGGTTTGGTATAACGGTGAAATGAAAATAGATATTAATAAGTTAGTTTACAAATATTCTTGGTTTGATGCAGAGGCTGCTGCACTTGATAGAAAGCTTAACCCATATCACAGAAATAGACTCCCATTTATTAGAGAAGAAAATATAAGGGTTTACCCAGATACAACAGTTTGGATTAAAGATTTTAATTACTCATATAATGAACCAATGCATAATGACTATTTTTCTCATCCAGCTTACCAAGATTACCCAGTCGTTGGTATTTCATGGAAGCAGGCAGTTGCATTTTGTAATTGGAGAACTCAATACAAAAATATTTACCAAAGAGAAAAGAACAAACCCTTAATAAATACTTTCAGACTTCCA
>PACV01000003.1 GCA_002702875.1 Flavobacteriaceae bacterium | reverse complement strand
TCCATAAATATGGTGAAAGTGGAAATTGGTTATCTGACAATTTACCACATTTTAGAAAAATAATTGATGAAGTGGCATTCTTAAAAGCTGTACACACAGACCAGTTTAATCATGGGCCAGCTCAAACTTTCATGTTTACTGGTAGTGCTAGGATGGGTAGACCTAGTCTTGGTTCCTGGGTAACATATGGTCTGGGATCTGAAAATGCAAATCTTCCTGGTTTTGTAGTTTTAACATCAGGTGGTGCTTCTCCCGATGCAGGTAAAAGTGTTTGGGGTAATGGGTTTTTACCTTCAGTTTATCAAGGAGTGCATTGCAGATCCAAAGGAGATCCTGTACTTTTTTTGTCAGATCCAAAAGGAGTTAATAGAAATTTAAAGAAAAAAATTGTTGAATCCATAAATAATATAAATATCAAAGAACATCAAAAATTCAACGACCCTGAGGTTTTAACAAGAATAAATCAATATGAAATGGCATTTAAAATGCAAGTTTCTGTACCAGATGTAATGAATATTAATAATGAACCAGAATATATTAAAGAAATGTACGGGATTAATCCTGGAAAAGAATCTTTTGCAAACAATTGTCTACTTGCAAGAAAAATGGTCGAAAAAGGAGTTCGATTTGTTCAACTATATGACTACGGATGGGACAGTCATGGAGATAATGAGGCTACTGGTTTAACTGAAGGTTTTTTAAGGAAATGCCAAATGATGGATCGTCCAGTTTCTGCTCTTATATTAGATTTAAAACAGAGAGGATTGTTGGACGATACTCTTGTTGTTTGGGGAGGTGAATTTGGCAGGACTCCTATGCAAGAAAATAGAATTGGAGTGGGAAATCTTTTTTTAGGAAGAGATCATCAAGGAGATGCATTTACAATGTGGATGGCTGGTGGTGGTATAAAAAAAGGGGCCGTTCACGGTGAAACTGATGAACTGGGATATATGGGTGTTAATGGTAGAGTTTCTGTTCATGACATTCACGCAACAATATTACACTTATTGGGGTTTGATCATGAAAAGTTCACCTATCAATTTCAAGGAAGGCCATTCAGATTAACAGATGTTGAAGGAAGAATTATAAACGAAATTTTATCATAAATTCTAATGGATTTCATTTTAGATTTAATAGGTAGATTTCACCCTTTGATAGTTCACTTGCCAATTGGATTTATAGTAATTGGTTTAATGTCAGATCTTTTTTTTAGGAAAAAAAAGGAATATATTCCAGTTATAAAATTTATTTTTCTCTGGGCATTTATATCATCAATCTTTTCCATTGTGACTGGTTATTTTCAGTACGAAAGGGAAGGTTATATATGGGAAAATATTGAATGGCACCTTATAATGGGAGTGTTAACTTCGATTTTTTGTTTACTTTTTTTCCTACATTTGGATAATAAATTTAAAAAAATACCTAAAAATTTTTTATTTACTTTTTTAGCCTTGTCACTAATAATTACTGGTCATCTGGGTGGTAACATAACCCACGGAAAAGATCATTTAATTGAGCCTCTACCTCCTAATTTTAAAAGTTTTTTTGGTGAAGAATATAATTTAAAAAAAATAAAACTTAACCTTGAAAATTATAAAGATGAAAATTTTTATAATAAAGTTGTTCAACCAATTTTAAATCAAAGATGTGTTTCTTGTCACAATAATAAAAAATCAAATGGAGGCTTGAAATTAAATAATTATAATTCAATAATTAAGGGAGGTAAAAACGGACCAATTATATTTATAAATAATTCAATTGAAAGTAAAATGTACAAAAGAATGATTCTCCCTTTAGAAGATGAATATCATATGCCTCCAAAATCAAGAACTCAACCCACCAAAGAGGAGATTAACTTAATTAAAATTTGGATAGATAATTCTGCAAGCAGAAATTACACAATAGGACAACTTCAAATAAAAAAAGAACAATTAAAATCTTTTTTTTCAAAAAAACTTAATGGAATTTTCCCCGATATTAAAATTAGTCAAGCAAATTCAATTGAATTAAATAGACTTAGAGAAAAAGGTTTTCAAATTACTGAAATTTTCCAATCATCACCATTTTTAAGGGTGTCGTGTATTAACTTTGATGATTTTAGAGATTACAAAATTAATGAACTTATAAAAATTCAAAACAACATAGTTGAACTTGATTTGAGTGGTACAAAAATTTCTGACAATATTTTTGAACAAATTTTAAAATTTAAAAATCTTACTGTTTTAAAACTTAATGAAACATTAATTACAGGAAATAATATTGAAGTTTTGTCTAATCTATCAAACTTAAAAAAAATTGATATTAATAATTCAAAATTTAATTTTAAAAATCTTAAAAAACTATATAATTTCCCAGGGCTTATAAAAGTAAATATTTATAATTCTGAGAATTTGGTATATGAAAATTTAAATATACCATTAGACTTAAAAAATGTATTCAATTTAAAGGATTACAAACTGAATAAAATCAAATCTGATAGTATAGTTTATCCTTTTAAAGTTTATGGGGAATAAAATGTGACTGAAGATTTAATTTGTCAAAACTAGTAGCCCGTAGGGGAATCGAACCCCTCTTTCCAGGATGAAAACCTGAGGTCCTAGCCGATAGACGAACGGGCCATTTAATTTTGGAATGCAAATTTACATCTAATAATACTATTTTGCAACCATTAAATTTTTATTAATACGATTTTGCAAATAAAACCATTTGATGAGAATCTTTACCACTGTAAATGCATTTTCCTGGTCCAAATTTATTTTCATAAGGTATACACCTGATTGTAGCTTTAGTCTCCTTTTTTATTTTTTTTTCAGTTTCATTTGTCCCATCCCAATGAGCATAAACAAATCCACCTTTAGAATCAATTACATTTTTAAACTCATTGAAATCTGATACAATAGTTATATTATTTTTTAAATTCAATTTTGCCTTAACAAATATTTGTTTTTGTATGTCATCTAAAGTATTTTGGATTACGGTAGATAAATTTTTAATTTTTACAATTGTCTTGGAATTATTATCCCTTCTAGCAAGTTCGACTTCACTATTTTTAATATCTCTAAGACCTACAGCTAACCTAATTGGTATGCCTTTTAATTCGTATTCATTAAACTTGAATCCTGGCTTCAATTTATCATTATCATCAAATTTAACAGTTATATTCTTACTATCTAAATCCTCTAAAATATTTAGTACAAAACTTTTTATTTTCTTCAAATCATCAGTGTTTTTATATATCGGAACTATTACAACTTGAATTGGAGCTATGCTTGGAGGTAAGACTAAACCTTTATCATCGCTATGAGACATTATCAAAGCTCCCATAAGTCTAGTTGAAACTCCCCACGAAGTGGCCCAAACATAATCAAGTCCACCATCTTTTTTAGCATATTTTACGTCAAATGCCTTAGCGAAATTCTGACCTAAAAAATGAGAGGTACCCATTTGCAAAGCTTTTCCATCTTGCATCAGTGATTCAATGCAATATGTTTCCTCTGCGCCAGCAAATTTTTCAGATTCAGATTTCAATCCCTGAATTACAGGTATAGCTAAAAAATCTTCACAAAAATTTTTATAAATATCATTAATTAAAAGAGCCTCATCCAAAGCTTCCTTTTTTTGTTCATGAGCTGTATGACCCTCTTGCCATAAAAACTCTGAGGTTCTTAAAAAAAGTCTTGTTCTCATTTCCCATCTTACAACATTAGCCCACTGGTTAATTAGAATTGGAAGATCTCTATATGACTGAATCCATTTTTTAAAAGTACTCCAGATAACAGCTTCACTTGTTGGTCTAACAACTAACTCCTCCTCTAACTTGGCTTCTGAGTCAACAATTAATTTTCCTTTTTCATTAGGATCATTTTTAAGTCTATAATGTGTAACTACTGCACATTCTTTAGCAAAGCCCTCAGCATTTTTTTCTTCAGCTTCAAACAATCTTTTTGGAACAAAAAGAGGGAAATAAGCATTTTGATGACCTGTTTTTTTAAACATTTCATCCAATTTAGCTTTCATTTTTTCCCAAATAGCAAATCCATATGGTTTTATGACCATGCATCCCCTAACATCAGAAATTTCAGCAAGATCAGCTTTGTTTACAATATCATTGTACCATTTAGAATAATCTGAATCTTTAGAAGTAATACCTTTATCAAATTTTTTTGGCATAAAAATTGTATATTGTAATAATAAAGCAAAGCTAATTAATTTTAGTCAATGGACTCTAGATTTTTAAAACTTATAATTAGATTTTTTTCAATTTTTGTAACCATTTCACTTCTTTTCTCGTGTGGTAATTACAGGTATTCTTCCTATTATGATAACGATCCAATTTATAGCTCTGTTGACAAAAAAAATAATTCTAGTGTAGGTTCAGTATACAAAGATTATTTTGATAATAAATCAAAAGAATTCTACCAAAAAGACTCAATAATTGAAAACTCAACGTCACCAAAAGGACCTTGGGGATCTGATACATCCAGAACTAATATTTACATGTATGGAGGTTATGGAAATCCATATTTAAGTTATGGATATCCTTATTCAAGACTTAATTTTTATTCTCCTTATTATAATTATTACAGACCTTTTGGTTTTTATGGTAACAGAGGATATTCAAATCACATATTTCACGGTTACAATCCATTTTATTATTATCCTTCATATTATTACTTTAACCCTTTGTTTCCATATTCCTATTATAGTAATTTCTACTATCCTTACCCATACAGAAATTATGGATATATTTCAAGAGACTACAGTAGGTCTTATATGTCAGATAATAGATACTCTAAGAGTTACGGTAATCAAAATCAAAGAAATAATGTTGTTTCTAAAGAAGAATCAAGATCAAATAATGTTGAAATTAGAAATTCATCAATTATAAATAGACTTAATTTTGGAAGAAGATATGCAATTCCTTTAGTCCCTGATTTGACAAAAAACGGAAATTTAAACCAAAACAATAGTCAAATAAATGGAACGAACATAATAGGTAGACAAAATCCTAACTTGCAACAAAAATACATTAGATACCAAACTAGATCAAAAAACCCCTACTATTCTAATGTTGTTCCTCATACTAGTGTACCTCAAGCGCCTTCAAATAATGGAAGAAATAGTTATAATTATTCAAATCAAAACTATAATTCCAACAATAATTATTCAAGAAGTTACAACAGCGGTTCCTCAAATTATTCAAGAGGCTCAAATTACTCTAGTGGTACAAGAAGCTCAAGCTCTCGAAGTACTTCCTCCAGATCTTCATCAAGTGGTAGAAGATAAATAATTTTCATATGAGGTTCAATTATATTAATATTTTTGTAACATTTTTATCATTATTTTCTATCAATCTTTATTCTCAAAATTTAGAAGATTTAAAAAGACTGCTCGATAACAATAATTTAGGCACAGCAAGGTTTACATCTATGGGTGGCGCTTTTATGTCTTTAGGAGGAGATTTAAGTTCTATTTCTCACAATCCCGCCTCATCATCTGTTTTTAATCATGCTAATGTTTCCTTTAGTTTAAATTATTCTGCTAAAAAAAATGAGTTAGTTTATGGTGAATCAGTTTTTGACAACACATCTTCTGATTTTGACATAAATCAATTTGGTGTTGTTTTTGTTCTTAAAGAGGCAAATACTGAAAAAAATTGGTCTCAAATTAGTTTTGCTTTTAACTACAATACAAATAATAATTACAAAAATAATTTTTTTGTAAATACTAAAAATAGTAATCAACATATCGGCGATTATTTTCTTTATTATGCTCAAGGACTTGAATTAAACAATTTGGTATTGCTTGAAAATGAAACGATTAGAGATCTTTATCAGTATCTAGGTCAAACAAATAACCTTGGATTTGGAGCCCAACAAGCATTTTTAGGATACCAAGGTTATATTATTAATCCTATTTCATCTGATGAGTCAAATACAACTTATGTTTCTAATGCAAAAATCGGAGGACCTCTTGATAACGAATATTATTTTACCTCTTCTGGTTTCAATAAAAAATATACTTATAATATAAGCTCAAGATATAAAGACAATATTTATTTTGGATTGAACATTAATCATTACAAAATAAATTATGATGAAATTAGAGACTTTTATGAATCTGGATATGATTTTGATTCTAATCTACAAAAAGTTCGATTTAGAAATAAATTAGTGTCATATGGTAAAGGAACATCATTACAGTTTGGTATTATTGGTAAAATAAACAACCAAATTCGATTTGGGTTATCTTATCACTCACCTACATGGTATAAATTTTTTGACGAAACATCTCAATTTTTAATAAGTGATCATTTCAATAATGGTCAATCATTTAGAGACACAATTGACCCTGACACTGTAAATGTTTTTCCTGAGTATAAAATTACCACTCCATCGAAAGTTGGATTTGGTATTTCATTAGTTGGAAATAATGGTCTTCTTTCAATTGAATATAATTCCTCAAAAATTTCTTCATCAATTTTCAAGGACCAATTTGCTGACTCTTTTCTACAACTCAATAATAATATTAAAAGAGAATTTAAAAGTTTAAATAATTTTAAACTCGGAGGTGAACTAAGATTATTGCCTATCAGTTTAAGAGCCGGTTACATTATTAAAAGCACTTACAGCAAAATATATGATAATAGCTCAAACATACTTAGTCTAGGCTTTGGCCTAAATTTCAGCTCTTCTTTACTTGATTTTTCTGCCCAATTTGGAAAGGTTAGAGATGTTAATAATATATTTTCTTATGGAATTCTTGATAACATAAGATCAAAAAACTCATTATTTAATCTAATTGCTACTTATACTGTTAAGTTATAGTTAGTTTAATTTACATATATAATTCATAATTGATTATCTTTGTGCTTTAAAAAAATAATATGAAAGTAGATAAATTCATAAAGTATCTAGACGAATCCCAAGATCACAATTTTACAGGATCTACAAAAACTCCCCTAAGAGGAGACGCTTTTGATATGTCTGATGATGAAAAAATTTCATTAATTAAAAAAAATGTTGCTGAAATACTTCAAACCCTGGGAATGGATCTGTCTGATGACAGCTTAAAAGGAACTCCTGATAGAGTTTCAAAAATGTTTGTGAAAGAATTGTTTGCTGGGTTAAATCCAAAAAATAAACCAAAGTCTTCAACATTTAATAATAAATACAAATATGGTGAAATTCTAGTTGAGAAGAATATTACTGTTTATTCAACTTGTGAACATCACCTTTTGCCAATAATTGGAAGAGCCCATATTGGTTATATTTCTAATGGAACTGTAGTTGGTTTGTCAAAAATGAACAGAATAGTTAATTATTATTCAAAAAGACCTCAGGTTCAAGAAAGGTTAACAATCCAAGTTGTTGAAGAACTTCAAAAAGTATTAAATACTAAGGATGTGGCATGTGTCATAGACGCTAAACATCTATGTGTCAATTCTAGAGGAATAAGTGACATAGCAAGTAGTACTGTTACTGCTGAATTTGGTGGAAGATTTAAAGAAGAGAGTAAAAAAAGAGAGTTTCTAGATTTTATAAAATTGGAAACTGAATTCTAAATGCAACAATTAAAGTTATTTAATTCATACACTGGGAAAAAGGAAATTTTTAAGCCAATAAAAAAAAACAGTGTAGGAATGTATGTCTGTGGACCTACTGTTTATAATAATGTTCATCTTGGAAATTGTCGGACTTTTATATCTTTTGATTTAATCTTTAGATATTTAAAACATTTAGGATACAAAGTAAAATATGTTAGGAATATAACTGACGTTGGTCACCTTGAAAATGACTCTGATTTTGGTGAAGATAGAATACTAAAAAAAGCAAAAATTGATAAAATTGAGCCAATGGAAGTTGCTCAAAAGTATACTATTGATTTTTATGAAACCTTATCTTTATTTAATGTTTTACCACCAAGTATTGAACCTACAGCAACGGGACATATAATTGAACAAATTGAACTAATTAAAAAAATCATAAAAAAAGGTTTTGCTTATGAAGTTAACGGATCAGTATATTTTGATGTTTTAAAATATGACAATAAATACAAGTATGGTACTTTAACAAATAAAAAAATTGATGAGCTTTTTTCAAATTCAAGAGAATTAAGTGGTCAAGGAGATAAAAAAAATCTACAAGATTTTGCATTGTGGAAAAAAGCAGAAAAAAAACACATAATGAGGTGGCCATCACCATGGAGTGACGGATTTCCTGGTTGGCATTTAGAATGTTCAGCTATGAGTTCAAAATATTTAGGAAATAAATTTGACATCCACGGAGGTGGTATAGATTTAAAATTCCCTCATCATGAATGTGAAATTGCTCAATGTGAGGCGGCTAATGATATTAAACCTGTAAATTATTGGTTACATGCTAATATGCTCACTTTAAATAATAAAAAAATGTCAAAATCAACCGGAAATAATATTTTACCTGGTGAGATTATTAATGGAAAAAATAATTTTTTTTCAAAACCTATTAATGCAGAGGTTATTCGTTTTTTTATACTTCAAGCTCACTACAGAAGTGTGTTGGATATTAGTGAAAAGGCATTGCTTGCATCTGAGAAAGGGTTTAAAAAATTAACAGATTCTCTAAGTTTATTAGAAAATATTAAACCATCTGATAAAACTATTGGCTTTGACATAGAAAATTGGGAAAAACTTTGTTATGACTCAATGAATGATGATTTTAATAGTCCTATTTTAATTTCTAATTTATTTAGTGCAGTTAAATTTATCAATTCTATTAACGATGGAAAATCCTCTGTTAGTATTAATGATTTAAAAGTTCTAAGTGAGAAGATGAAGTTATTTTTCTTTGAAATATTAGGTTTAAAAATAACAAACAAATCTGATGAAAACATAAATTCCAAGACAGATGATCTAATTAAATTAATTTTAAAATATAGAGAAAAATCAAGAAATGAAAGGGATTTTAAAACATCAGATATAATAAGAGATGACCTAGAAAAACTTGGGATTATTATTAATGATACCGAATCAGGAACAAATTACAATTCTAATTAATGAAAAAAATATTTTTACCAATAATTTTGTTTATAATACTGATATATCAAAAGTTGTTGTCTCCATTAACACCTCCAAGTTGTAAATTTTCTCCAACTTGTTCAAATTATGCAGTTGATGCATTTAAAAAATATTCATTACCAAAAGCCTTTAATTTAGTTTTAATTAGGATATTAAAATGTCATCCTTGGTCTAAAGGTGGATACGATCCAGTCAAATAAATAAAAAAGTTTTTATTTTTAATTATGATTTACAATAAAATAAAATGGGAACCAAGTGAAACAATTTTTAAAATTGGGGATTTTGGTATTCATTATTATAGTCTAATGTTTGTTCTTGCTTTTACTATAGGCTATTATCTTATGAAAAGAATGTTTAATAAAGAAAAGATTAGTGAAGAATTCATTGAACCTCTTCTAGTTTATGTTGTATTTTCTACATTAATTGGTGCAAGGTTAGGTGAAGTTTTTTTTTATAATTGGGATTACTACAGTAACCACCTGATTGAAATTTTACTTCCTATTAGAGAAAAAGAAAATGGTGGTTTTTTATTTGGATTATTAAATAACTATGAGTTTATTGGATTCAGAGGGCTAGCTAGCCATGGAGCGTCAATTGGTATAATTTTAGGTTTATACATTTATCAAAGAAAATATAACTACAAACCACTACTGTGGTTATTAGATAGATTGTCAATTCCAGTTAGCTTAGGTGCATTTTTTGTTAGAATTGGTAATTTTTTTAATTCTGAAATAGTTGGTAAATATACTGGTAATAATTTTGGTGTCATTTTTATCAACAGAGGAGAAACATTGCCAAGACACCCAACTCAATTATATGAGTCGTTTGGTTATCTGATATTATTTTTAATTTTAAATTATTTTTATAAAAATAGAGAAAACAATAATGGTTATCTCTTCGGTATCTTCCTTTCATCAATGTTTACAATTAGGTTTATAGTTGAATTCCTCAAAGAAAGCCAGGGAGGATTTGAATCAAAACTTACACTTTTCTCAACTGGACAATGGCTAAGTATTCCAATGATTTTGTCTGGACTTTTCATAATAATTTACTCTTTTAAAAAATTAAAAAGTTAATGTTAAATAAAGTTAAGTACCCTATTGGAAAGTTTGAGTTTTATGACACTCGTGATATTGATAAAAAAATAGTTTCAAAAAATTTAAAAATACTAGATCAATTTCATGCAAAGTTAAAAAGTGAGTTAAATAAAATTCCTACTAATTATTTAAGTAAACCCTACAGAGATGGTGGTTGGTCAATATACAAATTAATTCATCATCTAGCTGACAGTCATATGCATGCATATATAAGATGTAAATATGCTTACATATCAGATAAGATTAGAATCATGGACTATGTCCCTGATGAATGGGCAAATACTGAAGATTGCTCTTTTGAAAATATAAACTATAGTTTGATTATAATTAAGGGAATACATAAAAGATGGGTTTCATTCTTCTCTAAATTGAAAAATGAAGATTTTAAAAAGCAGTATTTTTATAAAGAAAGAGACAAATTTTATTCCATCTATAATGTTTTAGGTTTGTATGCATGGCATTGTAACCATCACCTAAAACATATTGAAAATTTTAGAAAAAATATTAAGAATTAGTTTTAGGCTTTTTAGATTGTGTGTCAAACATAATTGGTGTAGCTATAAAAACTGATGAATAAGTTCCAACTAAAACACCAACAATGAGGGCAAACATAAAACCTCTAATTGACTCACCTCCAAAAGTGAAAATGGCTAATAATACAATTAAAGTTGTTAAAGATGTATTTAAAGTTCTGCTAAGTGTTGAATTTAAAGCACTATTAACTTTATCAATAAATTTCCAGCTTTTATACTCATTTATATACTCCCTAATTCTATCAAATACAACAACGGTGTCATTTAAAGAATAACCAATCACAGTTAATATAGCAGCTATGAAAGCCTGATTTATTTCCATATTAAATGGCATAAATTTATAAGTGATTGAAAAAATTCCAAGAACAATTAAAACATCATGAAATACTGCAGCAACAGCACCAAGAGAAAATTGCCATTTCCTAAATCTAATTAAAATATATAAAAAAACAACAATCAAAGAACCAAATACAGCTAAAACAGAATTCTTCTTAATATCATCAGCTATGGTTGGACCAACCTTAATTGAAGACATAATTCCAACATTTTTAACATCTGAACCATTAACAAAGTTCTCATATGTGATATTCTCTGGTAATAAACTATTAAGAGAATTAAATAGCTTAGAGGTAATTTCTCGATCTACCTCAGTGCTTTCAATATCAACTTTATATTTTGTTGTTATTTTAAGTTGATTTTCCTCACCAAAGGTTTTTACTTCAGTACTTCCAAAGGTATTGTCTAGAATATTTTTTACTTCAGTTGGATTAACAATTTTATCGAATCTAACAGTATATGACCTCCCTCCAACAAAATCAACACCCTGATTCAATCCGTTTGTTGTCAAAGAAAAAATACTTGTAAGAATTAAAACAAATGAAATAGCATAAGCTATTTTTCTTTTGTTTAAAAATCTAATTTTTAGATTTCTAAACAAATCTTTAGTGATTTTAGTTGAGAATGAAACAACCTTCTTTTTTACTGATCTATTATCAATTAAAAATCTAGTTATAAATATAGCTGTAAATAAAGAGGTTGCTATACCTATTAATAAAGTTGTTGCAAAACCTTTGATTGGTCCAGTACCAAAAATAAATAAAATTAACGCTGTTAAACCGGTTGTAATATTTGCATCAAGAATCGAAGAGAGAGCGTTATTAAATCCATCAGAAACAGACTGTTTTAAACCTTTAGCCTTATTCAACTCTTCTCTAACTCTTTCAAAAATTAAAACATTAGCATCAACTGAAATTCCAATTGTTAAAACAATTCCAGCTATTCCTGGAAGAGTCAGTACAGCTCCAAGACCAGTAAGAATTCCAAAAATTAGAAGAATATTTAAAACAAGAGCTAAATCAGCAAAAAAACCAGATATTCCATAATAAAAAATCATCCAAATCAAAACAAAAATCAAAGCAATAATAAATGAATATACTCCACTATTAATAGCTTCCTTACCTAATGAGGGTCCAACAATTTCTGATTGAATTATTTCAGCAGACGCAGGAAGTTTACCTGCTCTTAGAACATTTGCTAAATCTATAGCCTCATTTAAAGAAAAATTTCCTGTTATTTCTGATCTACCACCAGCAATAGGCCCATTGGAGACACCTGGAGCAGAATAAACTATACTATCTAAAACAATTGCAATATTTGATGACTGCTTAAAAGCCTTTTCTGTCATTCCTTCCCATACTCTCGAACCCTTAGCATTCATCTGCATTGAAACTGCAGGTTGACCAACCTGATCATAAGTCTGAACTGCATCAACAACAACACCCCCGCTTAGTGGTGGCGTAGCGTCTCTATTAGACTTAATTAAATAAAGATCTGTTATACCAGTTTCAATATCAGGCTTACCAAATTGAAAACTAACATATCTGTATTGACTAGGTAATAACTTTCTTATTTCTGGTAAATCAAGATAAGCTTGTATTTTTTTAATATCTTTTGATAAAAATTGTGCTAAAACAGGTCCTCCCTGATATCCATATCCCTTAACAAGACTTAATATTGGTTGACTATTAATATTATTAATGCTGTCAGTTATTTCAACATCAGCTAATAAATCGTCAATTTCACTAGTTTCAATTTTTTCATCAGCCTTTTTTGAAAAATTATCAGAAATATATTTATCTGCTTGAACCAGAAAACTCAAAAAGGGCTCATTTTTAAATGTCTCCCAAAATTCTAATTGAGCAGTGCTTTGTAATATGTTTTTTACCCTATCAACATCTTTTGCGCCAGGCAATTCAACTAAAATTCTACCAGATACACCAAGTCTTTGAATATTTGGTTGAGTAACACCGAATTTATCAATCCTCTTTCTCAAAACCTCAAAAGCAGAAATAATAGATTCATCTATTTTAGTTCTAATAATAGGCTTGACCTCGTCATTACTCATTTCAAAATTAATCTGATCACTCAGTGTTCTGTTGGCAAAAATATCTGGAGATGATAATTTTGTTTGATCAGATAAATTTTCGAATGCAGTAAAAAAAGATTCAACATATGGATCATTAGAATTTTTTTGAAGTATGTCTGCGTCTTCTAATGCTTTTAAAAAGACAGGATCTTTAGAATTATCCGATAGTCCTTTTAAAATGTCTTTAACAGATATTTGAAGAATAACATTAATACCTCCCTTTAAATCTAAACCTTTGTTTAGTTCTTTTCCTTTTGCATCATTATATGAGGTTACACCTAAAATCGAAATATTTCCTATTGAATCAAGGTATTCAGCTTCAAATTTATCTTTTAAAGAAAAATACTCGGGATCAGTAATTGAAACCTTAGACTCTGCAAAAGACTTAGCTTTATTTTCAATACTATTTGTAATAAATGTAAATGATAGCTGATAGATGCTAACAAGCGTAAACAAAATTCCAAAGGTTTTTACAAGTCCATTGTTATACATCTCTAATTTTTATGCCAAATATATAGGACTGCAAATATAAAATTATAATTGTAAATATTAGCTATATAAGTGTATTATTCATTTTTCTAATAGCATCAGCACTTTTTTTGAATAATTTTTTTTCATCATCATTAAGATCAAGTTTAATTATTTTCTCAACTCCATCTTTACCAATAATTGCTGGTACTCCTATACATATATCTTTTTCATTATATTCACCGTCCAAATAAACAGAGGATGGAATAATTTTTTTCTGATCATTCAATATACTATCAACAACATATGAAACAGAAGCTCCTGGTGCATACCACGCAGATGTACCTAATAATTTGGTCAAAGTAGCACCACCAACCATAGTTGATGAAACTATATCTTTGATTTGATCCTTTGACAAAAATTCACCTATATGGATTCCATTATATGATGCATAACGATCTAGAGGAATCATGGTTGTATCTCCATGACCACCAATTACCATAGCGTGAATATCTAGTGAAGGTTTATTCATTGCAATTGATATATTTGTTTTAAACCTTGAACTATCTAACGCTCCTCCCATACCAATGACTCTATTTTTACTCAGTCCAGATTTTTTTATAGTAAGATAAGTCATTGTATCCATTGGATTTGATACAATAACTAATTTAGCATTTGGTGAAAAAATAAGAATATTTTTTACAACTTTTTCTACAATTTCTGCATTAATACCTATAAGCTCCTCTCTAGTCATACCAGGCTTTCTTGGGACACCTGAAGTAACTACAACAACATCACTGTTTGATGTTTTAGAATAGTCCTTTGTAACACCAATTATTCTGGTATTAAAACCTAAGGTAGAAGATGTTTGATACAAATCAAGGGCTTTACCCTCAGCAAATCCATCTTTAATGTCAAGTAAAACTACTTCACTAGCAATTTTTTTTATAGCTATGTATTCTGCGCAAGACGATCCGACATTTCCAGCTCCAATAACAGTAACTTTCAAAATAATTTGTTTTTAATATTAAGCATCAATATTTGCATAAACAGCGTTTTTTTCAATAAAATCTCTTCTAGGTGGAACTTCGTCTCCCATAAGCATTGAGAAAACTCTGTCAGCCTCGCTTCCACTATCAATAGTAACTTTTCTAAGTGTTCTAAATTCTGGATTCATTGTTGTGTCCCATAACTGTTCTGCATTCATTTCACCTAGACCCTTGTATCGCTGGACATTTGATCCTGTTCCAAAATCATCCATTATTTTATCCCTCTCTTTGTCATTCCACGCATATTGTTTTTTTGATCCTTTTTTAATTAAATATAATGGAGGTGTAGCAATATATACATGTCCTGACTCAACAAGTTCTTTCATATATCTGAAAAAAAATGTTAAAATTAGTGTAGAAATATGACTTCCATCAACATCAGCGTCACACATAATAACAACTTTGTGATATCTTAACTTTTCAAGGTTAAGAGCTTTACTATCCTCTTCTGTACCAATTGAAACTCCTAAGGCAGTGTATATATTTCGTATTTCTTCATTTTCAAAAACTTTGTGCTGCATCGCTTTTTCTACATTTAAAATTTTTCCTCTTAAAGGAAGTATGGCTTGGAAATTTCTGTCTCTCCCTTGTTTAGCAGTTCCACCAGCGGAATCGCCCTCAACCAAAAATACTTCACATTTTTCAGGATCTTGTTCTGAACAATCAGATAGTTTTCCTGGTAAACCTCCCCCACTCATAACTGTTTTTCTCTGAACCATCTCTCTAGCTTTTTTTGCTGCATGTCTTGCTTGGGCAGCTAAAATTACTTTCTGAACAATTATTTTTGCATCATTGGGATGTTCCTCTAAATAATTTTCTAACATTTCAGATACAGTTTGAGAAACAGCAGATGTAACATCTCTGTTTCCCAGCTTAGTTTTAGTTTGGCCCTCAAACTGAGGTTCAGACACTTTTACAGAAATTATGGCAGTGAGCCCCTCTCGAAAGTCATCACCGCTAATATCAAATTTTAATTTATCAGTTAAACCAGAATTATCAGAAAACTTCTTAAGCGTACCAGTTAGTCCCCTTCGAAATCCTGCTAAATGAGTACCACCCTCATGGGTATTTATATTGTTAACATAAGAATGTAAATTTTCTGAATATGAATTATTGTATATCATTGCAACTTCAACTGGTATACCATTTTTTTCACCTTCCATTGATATGACATCATTAATTAAAGATTCTCTTGATTCGTCAAGAAAATGAATAAACTCTTTGAGACCTTCCTTTGAATGAAAAGTATCTGTCTTAATCTTTTCTCCTTTAACTCTTTTGTCAGTAAGCGTAATTGTTAACCCTTTATTTAAAAATGATAATTCTCTTAGTCTGTTGGCAAGTGTGTCATAACTATACTCAAGTATTTGGGTAAATATTGTAGGATCAGGAGTAAATTTAATTAAAGTTCCTTGATCATTTGAACTACCAACTTTCCTTACAGGATACAATGCTTTTCCTCTTTCATACTCTTGTTCCCATTCTTCTCCATTTCTGTAAACAGTCGCCTTTAAATGTTTAGACAAAGCGTTTACACATGAAACACCAACTCCATGAAGTCCTCCTGACACTTTGTATGAATCTTTATCAAATTTTCCTCCAGCACCAATTTTTGTCATGACAACTTCAAGTGCAGAAACCCCCTCTTTCTTATGCATACCAATTGGTATACCTCTACCGTCGTCCTTAGCTGAAATTGAGTTATCCTCATTAATTGTTACAGTTATTTTACTACAATGACCTGCTAAAGCTTCATCAATAGAATTATCAACCACCTCATAAACTAAATGATGTAAACCTCTTGTTCCTACATCGCCGATATACATTGAAGGTCTCTTCCTAACGTGCTCCATGCCCTCAAGGGCTTGTATACTATCAGCAGAATAACTTGGGGAAGAAGATTTATCTTTCATTTGTTTTTTGTGCACCAAAATGATGTATTATAAAGATACAAAATAGATAAATCAGAATAGGTTTTAATTATGTTTTAAAATGGTCAAGTTATTAACATTTGTTTAAAAAAAACTAACCTTTGTAAGCTTTTGTATGAACCTTTGAAACTGCTCTTCCACTAGGATCATTCAAATTTTTAAAAGCTTTGTCCCATTCAAGTGCAATAGGTGTACTGCAAGCTACTGAAGGTACTGAAGGGACACTTAGTGATGCAGGCTCACTAGGAAAGTGATCTTCAAAAATTAATCTGTAATAATACTCTTCTTTATTTTGAGGAGTTTGAATAGGAAATCTAACTTTTGCTTGATTCATCATTTCATCACTTATCTCAAGATTAACCTTATTTTTTAGTGTGTCAATCCAATTATAACCAACTCCATCAGAGAATTGCTCTTTTTGTCGCCAAAGAACCTCTTTGGGTAAATAATTTTCAAAAGCTTTTCTTACAACCCACTTTTCAATCCTTTCAGCACTAATCATTTTATCTTTTGGATTTATCGTCATTGCAACATCTATGAATTCTTTATCTAAAAAAGGAACTCTTCCCTCAATTCCCCATGCAGCTAATGATTTGTTTGCTCTTAAACAATCATACTGATGTAATTTATTTAATTTACGAACAGTTTCATCGTGAAATTCCTTCGCTGATGGAGCTTTATGAAAATATAAATAACCTCCAAATAACTCGTCTGC
>PACV01000002.1 GCA_002702875.1 Flavobacteriaceae bacterium | reverse complement strand
TCTATAGATCTAACCCAGAGTTGAAAACTATTTCCAAAATATAAGTTGTGGAGAAGTGGCAACAATAAAATAGAAAGAAATATATAGAAATCTTTAATTTTTACTAAATTTTTTCTCTGAAATAAAACTAAAAATAAAAAAATTGCTGGAAAATAGTTTAATCTTATTAGAACAATCAATCCTGACAAAAAGAAGACAGTTTTGCTATGTTTTTGACTTTGAGAGTAAGCTAAAAACAAAATTGTTATAAATGGCCAAGCAAAAGTTTCGCTAAGAGACTCAGAGACTAATAAAACAGTAGGACTACTAACTAGGTATGCTAATCCCAAAAAGATTATTAAATTTATTTCCAAGCCATGAAACTTATTTCTCATCATCAACAAGCAAAAATATAAAATAGATAAAATAAATATTTTTTGTAAGATGTCATTTTCACCAAATATATTTTTTAGAATATACAATAAATACCTTGATCCAGGTTGCGAAGTGAATAAGTCTTCACCAGCTTGAAGGTTGCCAGTGACAAAGATATCACGAGCATGTGATTCGTATCTTAAACCATCTGTACCACCGCGTTGGTAAATTGTATTTGAAAGAGGAAAAAATTTAAAAATTGAGAGACTACTGATTATAAATGAAAATAGAAAGTCGTTGATTTTATTGAAGTAGGACCTTGTAATAAATAAGTAGATAAAAATTAATACAAAAATCCCAATCGTGCTTATAGAGATTTTTGTTTGATGAACAAAAATTGATAAAAAGAGTAATAAGTAAGTAACGTTGTTGAAAGTTTTTCTTATATCTCTAAATATGCAAATATAAATAAAAAGTAGATAAAGTATCAACTCAACAAAAACTAGTATCTCAAAATTATCAACTAAACGAATTAAATTATTTGATTCATCAGTAATAACTAAAGTTGCATAGCTATAACCAGGCAAAGTGGTATTTGTAGCAAAGCTTTTAAATTTGTATTTAATGTTTATGTCTTTAGAATTGTCCACTACAACGAGTTCTTGAGACAGAAAATTATATGAACTATCGTTAAATATTTCTTTATCATCTTGGTAAATTGTTAACTCGCCAGAATACTTTATGTTAATTGTTGAGTAATTAAGTTTTGAATTCTCAATATAGTAGTTTGCCTCAATAGGGAACCATAGTTGCGATTGTTCATAATCTCTAAAGTAGTTGTATTTTTTATCATTGATAAAACCTAAGTCCCAAGATGTATTTTGAATACTCTGGTTATTATCAAACATTGAAAAATTATTAATCTCAACAATTTTTTCACTATATAAATCTAAATTATTATTTGGTTCGTTAAAGGAAGCTTTGCAATAAGATTCGCTTACTTTAAACTGTGAACTTTGAGCATCTTCAATATTATTATCATCAAAACAAACATAGCTGTTTGAACTAAAAACTAAAAATAGTAATAATTTTAAAAGACAAAATATAAGTGAAGGAAGAAAATTATTTTTTATAAATTTTTTGAAATTTAAAAGAACAATCACTAGTAATAAGAGATTTATATAATTCAAAGGAAAAGAATTAAAAATGTACTCTGTTGGTGAAGGAATCAGAAAAAATAAAACAATAAAAAAAGAGTTAATATATTTCATCAACTATAAAATGAGGCCTGCCCTTAGTTTCATTGTAAATTAATCCAATATATTCACTCAATATTGCAATTGCGGTAAACAAGAAACCAATTAATAACAATAGAATACCAACTACGGTTCCAAATCCATCAAATGGCACACCAAATCTTAGCCATCTAAAAGTTTGGATTCCCAAAATAATTATCGAAGATGCAGATAAAAATAAAGCGAAGAAAGTGCTTATTCGAAGTGGAGTTAAAGAAAATGCAAAGATTCCTTTTAGTGCAAATCCAAGAACGGGGATAGTAGAAGCGTGAGATTTTCCACTGAATCTTTGATTTCGTTCAAATTCCAAGCCTATTGATTTGAATCCAACCCATGAGAAGAAACCACGATAAAACCTATTAAACTCACCAAGTTTTTTGACAGCATCTATGACTTTTTTGTCAACAAGCCTATAGTCACTAACACCCTTTGGGATTTGACCGTTAGAGAGTTTATTAATTAAAAAATAGAAAAATTTTGAATTCAATCTTCTTAAAGGAGATTTTCCGGGCCTTGATTTTACAATTCCATATACATGATTATATCCTTCTTCCCAAAGCTCAATAAATTCTGGAATAATACTTGGGTCATCTTGAAGATTTGCTGTCATTATTATTGCTGCATCTGCATCTACTTGGTCTATCCCAGCTGCAATACCGCCATCCATCTTAAAATTTCTAGAAAGCTTTACTATTGAAATACGATTATTGGTTTTCTGTAAATCTTTTAAAACTTTAAATGTATTGTCTGTACTACCATTTTCTACAAAAATAATTTCATGATCATACCTATCTAGTCTTTGAAAAACTAGATCAACCTGCGAAGCTAATTCTTCAACATTTCCTTCTTCATTGTATGCTGGAACTACTATAGAAATTTTTTTCATAATTTTAAATAATCTTTATACCATTTAATTGTTTTTTCTAAACCTTCATCTAAGTTTACTTTCGCTACAACATTTAAGTCATTTTCAATTAAAGATGAATCAAGATATTGGCTTGGTATCTCTTTTTCTGAGGTAATTTTGAATTCAGGTTCAATATACTCACCTTTTATTAGTTCACAAATTTTTCTATACACATAATCAACGGAATAATTATCTGAAGAAGAAAAGTTATATGAAGGTGCAGCAACTTTATTTTCAATAAGTTTTTTACCAACCTCAATATAAGCCATTACAACATCATCAACATAAACCCAGTCTCTTATATAGCTTCCATCAGATCTTAATATTGGTGTCTTGTTTTCAAGTAACCACTTAATTACTCCAGGAATAAGCCTTTCCCAATTTAAGTCTCCACCACCATATATGTTTCCGCATCGCAAAGTAACAAGGTTTTGATTGTAAGTTTTTTTATAAGTATTTGCCAATAAATCTGTTACTGACTTAGACACTTCATAAGGAAACTCTCCTTTTAGTTCAAAATCTTCTTTATAAGGAAGGATATCGGAAATTCCATAAGCTTTATCGGATGATGCAATGACCATGGGTATGTTTTGCTTCCTACATACTTCAAGTAAGTTCCAAGTTCCTTCTATATTGGATTTAAAAGTTCTGATTGGATTTTCTATTGCATCTCCAACTTGGGTTTGTGCAGCAAAATGATAAATGATATCAAATTTATTAGAACTAATAAATGTTTTTAACTTATCAATTTCAGCTATATCTATGAAATTTAAATTAATTTCGGGATAAAGATTTTTGTAAGAAGGAACATAATCATCATCCAGTGCAAGTGCTTTAAAATTACAATTGTTTTTTGAAAGATGGCTTGAAAAATGGTTTCCTAATAGTCCTGTAGCGCCAGTAACCAGGATATTTTTATCATAAATAGACAAGGCTCTATTTCCAAATTTTCCACGGTGCAACACCATCATCCCAAAGTTTATTTAGAGAAAGATTTTCTCTATAAGTATCCATTGGTTGAAAATAACCACTGTGTTCGTAAGAAAACAACTTTCCAGACTTTGCTAGTTTTTTTAGTGGTTGCTCTTCAAACACATCACCTTCTTCTATGTAGTCAAAGATTTCATAATCTAAAACCATAAATCCCATATTTATATTTCCATCAGCTAGTGGCTTTTCTTTAAAGTCGTCTACCTTATTATTTTTTCCAATCTCAACCATTCCAAATCTTGAAGAAGGTTTTGTAGTAGAAATGGTGGCAATTCCATCATGTGAGCTATGGAATTCTAAAAGTTGTTCAATATTTATATCACTTAACCCATCACCGTATGTCATGATAAACGACTCACCTTCAGGTATATATTTTTTTATTCTTCGTATTCTTTCACCAGTGAATGAATTTATTCCAGTATTTGCTAGTAGAACATTCCAGTCTGATAAATTTTCTGATTCGAAAATTTGTACAGAATTTTGTTTCGAGGTGTTTATTGCAAAATCATTATGTTGCGTTTGAAAATTAAGAAAATAGTCTTTAATGACGTCCCCTTTGTAGCCAAGACATACGATAAAATCATTCAAATTATATTCAGTGAATATTCTCATGATGTGCCAAATAATTGGATAACCGCCTACTTCTACCATAGGTTTAGGTTTAAATTCTGTTTCTTCCCTCAATCTGGTTCCTAACCCACCAGCTAATAGCACAACCTTCATATATACTAAGATAGCAACTTTTATGAAAAAATTAAGAGATTATAATTTTGTAGTTTTTGGTTCAACTGGTTGGATAGGCAAAAACTTTATCAACCGTCTATCAAGTGAAGATTGCAAAATATTTTTGTATTCACATAAGAAACCTAAAGAATTAATTATAAATAACTCAACTTATGAATCACGCCCAATACAAGAAGCTTTAGATTTAAATTTACAAAACGTAGTACTTATAGATTTAGCATTTCCTACTAAAGAGAAAATTAAAAATTTGGGAGATGAAGAATATATCAACCAAATAATTGATCTTCAAAAAATTAAAAAAGACTTTCTAATTAAAAATCAGGTATCTGATGTATTTTTAAGCTCATCTGGAGCAATTTATAAAGATGATAATTTATATGCACTACATAAAAAGAAACAAGAAGAATTTTATATAAAATTTTCAAAACAACAAAATTTTTCACTTTTTATTGGAAGAATTTTTGCAAGTATTGGTCCTTATTACAACAAAGAGGAACATTATGCATTTTCTAATTTTATGAATAGTGCTCTAAACGGTGAAACAATATATATAAAGAGTCCAAACAAAGTTGAGAGATCTTATGTATATATACCAAATTTAATTGAGTTTGTACTAGAAAGCATTCTTGAAACAAATAAAAGAAAAACCCAAATTTTTGATGCTGTTCAAATTAGTTATGAAATTAGAGAATTAGCAAAGATAGTCGCTGAAACATATAATGTAAAAATTCAAGATAATTCACAATTTAATAAAAACAATGAAGCTGATATTTATGTTTCTGATGACACAACATTGATAAATTATTTAGGTAAGAAAAATTTAAGTGTCTCGATAACAAAAAATGAAATTTTATCATCTCAACTTAACTAGAATTATTTAATGAGTTCAAGGGAAAAAATATTTAAACTTTTAGAAGAGCATTACAAGGAAGAGCTAGAAACTCCTGAATTTATACCTGGTAAAACTCCAGTTCCTGTGAGTGGGAAGTTTACAGATGTTGAAGATTTAAAATATTTGATAGACGCTAGTTTAGATTTTTGGTTAACTGAGGGAAGGTTTACTGACGATTTTGAAAATGGTTTTTCAGAATTTTTAGGGATTAAACATGTAGCCCCTGTAAATTCAGGTTCATCTGCAAATTTATTAGCATTTTCAGCTTTAACAAGTGATAAATATAAGGACAGGAAAATTAATAAAGGCGACGAAGTCATAACTGTGGCTTCTGGCTTTCCAACTACTGTAAACCCCATAATACAAAATGGTTGTGTACCAGTTTTTGTTGATTGTGAATTAGAAACTTACAATATTAACACTGAGTCTATGAAAGAAGCTTTGTCTGAAAAAACAAAAGCTGTGATGATTGCTCATACACTTGGTAACCCTTTTGATCTAGGTGAAGTTACAAAATTTTGTGAAGATAATGATTTATGGTTAATTGAAGACTCATGTGATGCTTTAGGTGCAGAATATAATTCTCAATACGTCGGTACATTTGGCAAGTTTGGGACTTTTAGTTTTTATCCTGCTCACCACATAACAATGGGTGAAGGTGGAGCAGTAATTACACAAAAGAAATCAGATTTTAAAGTTTTGGAGTCTTTTCGTGATTGGGGAAGAGACTGTTGGTGTGCTCCAGGTAAAAATGATACATGCGGAAGAAGGTATGATTGGCAACTTGGAAATCTTCCTTATGCCTATGATCACAAATATATTTATTCACACATTGGCTACAACCTTAAACTGACTGATATGCAGTCTGCAGTTGGAGTATCCCAATTAAAAAAATTAAACACATTTATTGAAAAAAGAAGATTTAATTGGAAATATTTATACGACGGATTGAAAGATTTAGAAGACTATTTTTATTTACCAAGGGCCACTAAAAATTCAAACCCAAGTTGGTTTGGCTTTGCCTTGACAGTAAAGGACACAGCAGGATTTTCCAGAGCTGAAATTATTGAGTTTTTAGATCAGAGATTAATAGCAAGTCGTTTTTTATTTGGGGGTAATTTATTATGGCAACCTGCATATCAGAACATTCAACACAGAGAAGTTGGTTCCTTGCGAAATTCAGACACAGTTGCTCTGTCAACATTTTGGTTAGGAGTCTTTCCAGGCTTAGATACAAAAATGCTTGATTATATAATTGAATCTATTCATGAATTCATTAAGCAAAAATAAGCTTGTTCATTTTTTAATTTATTTAATTGTTGTTATATTTGTTTTAAATTTTATTGGCATGTATGTAACAAATTATTATTTTAATGATGGGGACTTCAGAGATTCATTTGGATTTTTATTTAAACCAGATGACAGACCACCGGTTTCACTTGATAGCAGTATAGGTTCACATTATTTTGGTGACACAAGTGAATTAGCGTATTTATCAAAATTAGAAGATCCATATACGAATGAGAATTTTCAACAATCTTATCCACCCCTTTTAATTTTATTATTTAAGAACTTTATTTCATCAGGGCAGCATGTGCTTATTTTTAATATTTTTATTCACATATTTTCTTTGTTGTTAATTTTTTTTTCAGCCCTTAAAAGTTCAAAAGATATAGATTTTGCTGTTAAGTTTTTATTATTTTTTGTTGTCTGTTCTAAGTTCTTTATCTACTCGTTAGATAGGGGGAATATAGAATTTTTTATAATCTCTATATTATTTTTTGTTTTGTTTTTTGATTTAACAACAATCCAAAAAGTACTTCTTCTGTCTTTTGCTATATCACTAAAGCCTTCGATTTTAATTTTTATACCAATTTTCGGTTTTAAAATTTTAAGCATTACATCAATAATTACATTTTTCATATATTCCATTTCATTTTTATGGCTTAAAGAACCCGTCTTCAGTTCATTTCTAAATATGGTAAATGCTTTTTCAAGTACTAAATTTCCAACACTACATAACTGGCAATTACTAGAACAAGACTTATCAATTTGGGGAAAGATCTACTGGTTAAGACATTTTGATAGCATAGTCGAGACAAGCTTTGGCAGTTTTTTACAATCAATTTATAACAATAGGTCGATAATTTTTTATCTAGTAATTCTTATTACTTGGTCAATTTTTATAAGTAAAAGTAAAGGAAAATCTCTAGAAAACAATGTTGAACTTTGGATTTTTATATCTTTAACAAGTATTTTGCTATTTTCATTTTCTGGAGTTTATAAAAGTGCAATATTAATCATTCCACTTTTTATTTTGATGAATAGCAACATACCTATTCGCAATGAAAATCTGTATATATTCTTAATTGCAATGATTTTTTTACAAGTTCCTATATTTAGACACATGTTCAATTTTGATATTTATAGTGATTTATCAATTTGGTCGTTCTTTAGTTTTGCTGTTTCTTTGATTTTTTATTCAGTTATTATTAAAAATATAGTTTTTAAGGTGGAAAGAAATGAATAGTACAGAATTAGAGATGGTAGAAATCCTAAAAAAGGGTAAAGAAAAATATGGATATGTATCTGTAAAAGCCGAGTTCGAGGCTGAAGGAACTAGAGTTGACGAGCTATTGCGCTTAATTGATATTTCTAACAAAGCAGGATTACAACTTACTGTAAAAATTGGTGGTTGTGAGGCAAAAAGAGACTTAATGGAATCAAAACAATTTGGAGTTGACTACATTGTTGCTCCAATGGTTGAAACAGCATATTCATTATCTAAATATATTCTTGCAAAAAATTCTGTTTTTTCTGATGAAGAGAAAAAATTTACTGACTTCTTAGTTAATTTAGAGACTATAACAGCCTATGAAAACAGAGATGAGATTGTTGAGATGGCTAAAAATAACATAAACGGCCTTGTTTTTGGAAGAGTAGATTTTTCTGAAAGTCTTGGTGTTGGAAGAGAAGGTATACACAGTGATGAAGTAACAGATAAAGTAATTGATGTTGCATCGCTTTGTAAAGACAATAATCTTGATCTTGTTGTTGGTGGTGCTGTTTCTTCAGACTCTATAGCAGTATTAAAAAAAATAAATGATGTTCATTTAACAAGATTTGAAACTAGAAAAGTTGTTTTTTCATCAGACATAATTGAAAGTGAGTCATTAAAAGATGGACTAGTTAATGCTGTACATTTTGAGTTATTGTGGTTAAAAAATAAAAAGGAATATTACTCAGTAATAGAAAAAGAAGATGATTCAAGAATTAAGATGTTAAACGATAGATGGAATGTGTTAAAAGATTAGTCGTCTAAGTTTATTTCATCAATAATCATCCTTGAGGAAAATTCACCTCTGTCTAAAAATGGAAACATATCTTCAAGCGGTGCACTTCTAATAACACCCGATTTGTTTCTTTTTGATGAAACTTTTGGTGAAAAAGTTTGAGCTCTATCTACACTTGCAATTAAGACACAATGTTCTTTAGCATTAATAAATTCATTTAATTTTCTATCGATATCTTTGGTTTTGTTTAAATGTAAAACGCTGAATCCAAATGCTTCAAATATATTTTTAAAATCTGGAAATGGTAAACCAGATTCTTCATCGCAACCAATAAAATTACCGTCATAAAAATTTTGCTGAGTTTGTTTAATTGATAAGTACCCACCATTTTCGATTAATAACACTTTTATATTGAGTTTATTAGCAACTATTGTTTGAAGTTCTTGAAGATTCATCATAATTGACCCATCTCCTTCAATACAGTAAATATTTTTTGTTGAATCTATTCCAGCACCTATGGATGCTGGCAATCCGTAGCCCATAGATGCAGATCCAGAGTTACTATAAAGTCGTTGTCCTTGTCGAACGAAGAAGCTTTGAAAAGTCATTACTACAGCTGATCCATCACTTGTAACAACAATATCGTCATCATTCAATTTTTTTGAAAATGAATTTAATAATAAATAAGGATTCACATCATCAGATAAGGCATATTCTGGTAATACTACTGGTAAGTCTTCAAGGTTCTTCTTTGCCCATTCTAAATAATTTTCGTTATTGTATTTTTCTAGGTTTTCTTTTGCTACTTTTAGAAAGTCATTTAAGTCAGCTTGTATAGGCAAGTGTATATCTAGTGTTGGCTTTTTTAGTTCGTATTCATCAATATCAACCATTACAATTTTTGCTTCTCTTGCAAAAGTTTTATATTCGTATCCTATTTGTCTGATATTTAGCCTGCACCCTAAAACTATTAGTAAATCTGAGTTTTGTACTGCAAAATTACCAGATCTATCACCCACCGTACCAGGCCTACCAACATACAATCTGTGATCAGTATTTATAAGATCATGAGCATTAAATGCAGTTGTTATGGGTATATTAAGGTGTTCTACTAAATTTATAAATTCTGCGTAAGAATCGCTAATCCTTACACCTGAACCAGCCAGAATAACTGGTCTTTTGGATTCTTTTATTAGTTGATTCAATTTATCTAGCTGGTCTTTAGAAACATGTTCTATATCACTATTTTTCATCTGTTCAGTTTTTGTGTTTTGATCTAAAAATTCTTTACCTTGAACGTCTATTGGAACATCCAACCAAACTGGACCAGGCCTTCCTGAAATACTTAGATTTATGAGTTCCTGTAATATTTTTTCAATATTTTCACCATCTTTTAACGTAATTACTTTTTTAACTATAGGTTTTACTAAATCTTCAGTTTTGACTTC
>PACV01000001.1 GCA_002702875.1 Flavobacteriaceae bacterium | reverse complement strand
TCAGTGTCATCTCCATCATCAGCTTGATCTGTTACAGTTGCACCAGATACAACACTAACAGCTGAGATAGTTAAACAGTTATTTAACCCACCACTATCAACATCGTCTTGATCAATAATATAAACAGCCTTATACTCTGCTGTTTCACCAACCAACAAATTACCCTCAGTTGAACCTTGATCTGAAACAACAAAAGGAGTTCCAGGTGGAGTAACACCAGGTTCAATTAACACAAGAGTTACATTGTTATTATTTTTCAAAACATCTGTTAGAACAGCAGTATTTAAAGTTTGATTACCCGTATTTTTAACTTTAATAATATATTCCATTCTATCACCCAATCCAACTGCACCGTTTCCATCTATGTCAACATAGTTTTCCAGCTTAGTTCCCTCTACACTAGCTATCGCCTCTCCAATTGTGATAACATTTGAATCATTTAAAGTATTACCATCAGTATCATCTCCATTATCTCCTAAATCCGAAGTACCAACACCTCCTAGAGTCTGACCAGTTGAAGTAACGGTAAGACTAACTCCACCAGCTGAAACACCCGAAGCGATAAATGTGTATGTGGCTGTATAAGTAGCAACCTCTCCAACTAAAAGAGTTCCTTCAGCAGATGAGGAAGTTGAAGAGTTAAAAACAGGAGAATTTGTTAGTGATAAACTTGCACCATTTAGTCCTTTTAAAGTTGATGTGACAGCAACTGAGCTAAGCTGGATATTACCCGTGTTTTTAACTTTGATAGTAAAAGTAACTTTGTCATTAAGACTAACAAGGTTATTTCCATCATCGTAAGTTAAGTTTGAAAAAGTTGTTACTTCCAGCTCAGGCGTCTGAGCGGTTAAGAAGTTTAGTGAACACAAAAGAAAAAGGGGCAAAAGCCCCTTAAAATTTACAAGTAAATTTTTTAAAAATTTGCATGCTATGCTATTTGTAAATTTAAACCACATAATATGGCTTAAGTTTAATTATTGTCATAGATTAACGCTTCTTATACATCATAAATTTAATATTTAAAGTTTTTGGATTTGAACAAAAATGATCACATTCTAACAAAACTTATTAACATTAGTTAATAAATTATTTGAATGTGAATAAATAAAATCCTTTATTGTTTAATAAAATATGATTTTTAAATTCAAGAGTTTTATCATTTAAGACGTTAGTTAGTTTTGATTCCAACAGACCTAACTCTGAAAATCTTTCTAATGATAATTTATATGGTGATTTATTTTTATTTAAAATAACCATGATTTTTTCAGATTGGTGAACTCTAAACATGACATAAATATTGTCAAAAGGTGCAAAATGAATAGTTTCACCGTGAATTATTGCTTTACTATTTTTTCTAAATCTAATTAATTTCTTAAAGAAATCTTTCATTTCTAGTTCTTTAGAGTTTAGCCCCCTATTAGAAAAACCATTCACTTTATCACCAGGCCATCCACCTGGAAAATCTTTCCTTATTCTTCCGTGACTACCTGGTCTTTTAGAATTATGCATTAGAATTTCTGTTCCATATAATATTTGAGGGATTCTTGGAAGTGTTAAAATATAACCAAAAGCCATTTTCATTTTTGTTATGTCTTGACCAAAAGTAGTATATGCTCTATTTATATCATGGTTATCAATAAAGATCATTAATTCATTTGGATTGGTATAATAAAAGTCATTTGCTAATCCTTCATATAACTTTATAAGCCCGCTATTCCAATTCTCATTCTCGTTAATACCCTCTATAATTTTTTCCTGAAGTGGAAAATCCATAATAAATTTTAAATTCGAACTATATCCATCTCTATTTTTAGAATCCTTATGCCAATAATTTATAATTAGAGGATTGTTATTCCACTCCTCTCCTACTATTGAAAAATTGGGATATTCTTTCATAATTTCACCTGCCCATTTTTTCATGAAAAATTTATCACCATAAGGATAAGTATCTTGTCTAATACCACCAAGATTTAGTGTTTCAATCCACCAAATACTATTTTGAATTAGGTATTTAGACATAAAAATATTTTTTTGATTAAGATCAGGCATTGTTGAAACAAACCACCCGTTATTCATTACTTCTTTATCATATTTTGAGGCATACATGTCTACTGAGGTTGTTTTTTTGTGATTTGTATTTATAAAATATTTATCAATACTATCCTGATTAAATAATTCGGATTCTCTCATATCATCAATCTCAACAGGTCTATCTTCAAACTCTTCTTGATAATTGACCCAATCAATAAAGGGTAGATCATCCATCCACCAATGGTAAAGTCCACAATGATTTACTATTTGATCCATTATTAATTTTATACCATTCTCAGTGAGTTTTTTTGATAAAAGCTTTGCTTCATTTAATGTACCAAATCTAGGGTCGATTTTATAGTGATCTGTAATTGAATAACCGTGGTATGAAAATTTATACATGTCATTAACTACAAATGGGTTTGTCCAAATTGCTGAAAAGCCCATCTCCTTTATATATTTAACATTGTTATAAATCCCCATTAAATCCCCTCCATGTCTTGAATAGTCTTCACCTCTATTAACATTGGTTTCCTTTAAATCTTCAAACGAATCATTTTTTATGTCTCCATTTGAAAACCTGTCAGGTGTTATAAGATATACTACGTCAGAATTATCAAAACCAATAAAATCAGAGGATTTTGTTACTCTTCTTTTTAATTCATAATTGTATTCAATTTTGTCTTGATTTAAAAAAGTTATTTTAAATACACCTGGATTAACATTTTCTTTGATTTCAAGGTCTAAAAATAAATAATTATCACTATTGTTTGATTTATGGAAATTTTTAATCTCAATACCTGAATATTCAACAGATGGCTTGTATTTTGATATACCTTCACCTTTAATCATAAGCTGTAATTCATTATTCTTAAAACCCACCCACCAGTTTGGCGGATCAACTCTCTGAATTTGAGAAAAAGAAAATACTGAGAAAAATAAAAAAAATAAAAGATTAATATATTTCATTAATTTGAATTGAATTATATTTGAAAAAAATAAAACTATGGGCGTTGGCGGAATTGCAGTTGCTTCACTTTTACTTTGTATAGTATTTTTTATCATAGCTGAAATAAAAGAAAGATTTTTTTAAAAAAAAAAACCCTCTTTCGAGGGAATTTTTTTTATGCTTCAACTGTTTTGGGTCTTTTTTTCCAAAAGTATAAAATGGTAAAAGCTACAATTAAAATACCAGGAAACAATAACATATTAGTTAATGCAGTTTGTCCAACTGCTAATTGAAGTTCATTGCCAGTCAAACCTAATGCCTCTTGTTGTTCAGTAGCAGAATCTACCCAACCACCAATAACTGGCTGAAAAATTGCAGACGAGAACATCCCCATAGCGCCAACTAAAGACATCCCAAGAGCTCCACTCTCAGGAATCTTTTCTGCAACAAAACCAATCATATTTGGCCAAAAATAACAGATTCCAGCTCCAAAAATAATAGCAGCTAAATATGCAATTGAACCTGTTTGTGAACTGTATAAAAACAATCCAATAAATGCAATAACAGCTGAGATCAAAAGAACACCGGTCTGATCAAATTTATGTACAAATTCTCCACCAAAATACCTTCCTATAGCCATAGTTCCAGTTGTTAATGCTAATAAAACTAGTGGATGAGCACCACTTTGACTTAAAATCAAAGATGTCCACTGCTGAGGTCCAAATTCGGAAATCGCAGTGAATGCCATACAAATTATCATAAAAATGAAAACAGGAGAAAAACAAGCCTTTAAATTTTTAATAATAGCAGCATCACCAGAAATTCTTGGTTTGGGGAACTCTTGACCATAAAATAAATATGCATAAATTACAGTTGGAATTATTATATACCACATTTGAACTTCCCAACCTAAAGATAAATTAGTAAAAAATAACGAGCTTAAACTTCCAAGGACTATTCCTCCTGGAAACCACATATGAAAACGATTCATCAAAGTATTCATTCTTTTACCAGTATAAGAATCTGCAATCATGGGATTACATGCAGCCTCTGTACAACCGTTTCCTATACCAATTAGTAATGTAGCTACAATTAAACCTGCATAACCACCAGAGTATATAGCCAAAATAATTCCAATTGTATGAGAAAAAAACGCAAATTGCATAATTCTTTTAGGTCCAATAGCATGGTAAAATAAACCACCCAATATCATAGAGATTGGAAATCCTAAAAACCACATGGAAGTTATGAAACCAAGCTGAGTGGCGCTCAAATTAAAATCTTCACCTAACTGTGGAAGTATACCAGCATATATAGCAAAAGAAAAAGCTGTTGTTATTAAAGCAAAGCAACTTCCATAAAAAAGTCTTAAATCATTTTTCATTGTTTTTGTTTTAATGTTACTTAAAGATAGCTTTTTTTTTAAATTATTAAAATATGAATATGTTCAAAAATTAATATATTTAAAAGGTAAAAAATAAATTTTCAGGAAATTATCGTGTAAAAATCAATGTAATAACTGTAAACTAATATTAAGTTATGTCAAATAATTTATCAAAAAGCGAGATTAATAAAAATTTAAAATCATTGAATTCTAATTGGAAATTGGTGGATAACAAAATTCAAAGAGAATTTATTTTTAAAGATTTTTTATCAGCATTTAATTTTATTAAGGAATTAGCTGATTTGGCTGAGATTTTGAATCATCATCCTGATATTTTTAACTCCTACAATAAAGTGATTATATCATTAACAACACATGACTTAGGTGGGGTATCAAAAAAAGATTTTAAATTAGCGATGGAAATAGATAATTTATAATTAATGAAATGGTATTTAAAAAATAGATGGTGGGTATGGTCTGTTGTTGGCGTTTATTTGGCTTACAGAATTTTTATGTCAGTATATTACTAAAAAATGAATAACAAAGAAAGTATTTCCCATGTGACTCCTGGAAAATATCAGGAATCTAAATTTGAAAAAATTCACTCAGTTGTGTTTGAATCTGCGTCAGTTGCCTCAAAAGTTGTAGCTAAAGAAATTGCTGATTCAATAAAGGAGAAGAAAAATAAACCTTTTGTACTTGGTTTAGCTACAGGTTCTTCCCCAATAGGAGTATATAAAGAGTTAGTTAGAATACATAAAAAAGAAGGACTTAGCTTTAAAAATGTAATAACTTTTAATCTTGATGAATACTATCAAATTTCAAGAGATGATAATAAAAGTTATTATTCCTTCATGCACAGACACTTGTTTTCTCATATTGATATTCCTAAAGAAAATATTAATATTCCAGATGGAGAAATAAGTGAAGATAAAATTCAAGATTATTGTGTAAAGTATGAAGATAAAATCAAAAGATATGGAGGAATTGATTTTCAACTACTAGGTATTGGAAGAACTGCTCACATTGGATTTAATGAACCAGGATCAAACATTAATTCTGAAACTAGGCTTATAGCATTGGATGAAATCACAAGAGAGGATGCCTCATCTGAATTTAATGGTTTGGATTTTGTTCCTAAAAAGGCAATTACTATGGGTATTAGTACAATTTTAAAGTCTAAGAGAATAGTTTTGTTGGCTTGGGGTTACAAAAAATCTAATATTATAGCTGAAACTATTGAAGGAGAGGTGTCTACAACTGCTCCAGCCACCTTTTTACAGAACCATAGCAACACTACTTTTGTGCTAGATAAAGAATCTAGTGCTGATTTAATTAAATTTAAAACGCCATGGTTAGTAAAAGATATTAATTGGAACGATAATAAAAAAAAAAAGGCAATAATTTGGCTTAGTAAACTTGTAAAAAAGCCTGTTCTCAAATTAACCCAAAGGGATTATAAAGAAAATGGTCTTGCAAATCTTGTTGATTCTGAATTTAATGTATATGATCTTAATATATGGATGTTCAATGAACTCCAAAAAACTATAACCGGATGGCCAGGAGGAAAACCTAAACATGACGACACAAATAGACCTGAGAGAGCTCTACCATCAAGAAAAAGAATTATAATTTTTAGCCCTCACCCTGATGATGATGTCATTTCAATGGGAGGAACCTATGCTAGACTAATTGACCAAGGACATGATGTTCATGTCGCTTATCAAACCTCAGGTAATATCGCTGTTTCAAATGAAGATGCTGAAAAATTTATTGAAGTTATGTATTCATTTATTTCTTCACCGGATGTTAAAAAAGTACTTAAATCTGTAAAAAATGAGCTAGGAAAGAAAAAAATTGGTGATGCTGATTCTGAAAATATCATGAAACTTAAAGGTCTGATTAGGAAAAGTGAATGTATTGCAGCAGCAAATTACCTTAAACTACCTGAAAAAAATTTACATTTTCTTAACCTGCCATTTTATGAAACAGGTTATATCAAAAAAAATGATCCTACTTATAAAGATATTAAGATTGTTTCTTCTCTAATTGAATCAATTAAACCACACCAAATATACGCAGCCGGTGATTTAGCTGATCCCCATGGTACTCACAGAATTTGTTTAGATATAATTTTTGATTCACTTAAAGAATTAAAAAATAAAAAATTTATGAAAGATTGTTGGCTTTGGTTATACAGAGGTGCATGGCAAGAATGGGAGATTGAAGAAATTGATATGGCTATACCCATGAGTCCAGCTCAGGTTATACAAAAAAGAAATTCCATACTTTGCCACCAAACACAAAAGGATAAAGTAATGTTTCAAGGTAATGATGAAAGAGAATTTTGGTTAAGAGCCGAAGAAAGAAATAATAATACCGCAAATCTTTATAACAAACTTGGTTTAGCTGAATATCAAGCTATTGAAGCATTTAAAAGGTTTTATTATTAATTTAAATCAATCTTTCGAACAATATCTCCTTGATTGTTGTAAAAGATTAATTCTCGCGCCTGGCTGTTTACAACAATTTTATTTGAGGATTGAGATTGAAATGAATTGAACGATGTTCGTTCAATAATTTTAAAATTATTTGAGTTAAAAGCAATTTTACATTTAAATTCATTTTTTTTCCAATCAAATATTTTATTTTGTATGAGTTTTGATGTTTTAAAAACCTTTAGTGAGTCTTTATTTTGAGAAACTAAATAAAGTATTTCATTGTTACTATTAACAGTTTTTATAAGACTCTTAGCATCTCCTGGAACAAAAAAATTTGTTTTTTCAAAATCAATTACTTCAAAACCTTTTCCATTTAAATTTCTTAAAATAATACCATTGAGCGCATCAGCTCTTCCTTGTTTTGTTTCAATCCCAAAATCATTTCCAACAAGCATCAAATCCTCATATTCATCTTCATCGTAATTAAAAGATAGTATTGAATAAATAGGCGCAAATTGTGTTTTATCAGGTAATGCATGTATTTTAAATTTTTCATTGCCTAAATTTTCAATCCAAGAGGTTTTCATCCAAGAAGAAGATTTTTTAATCGCATCAGAAGAAATTTTCTCATCAAAAATTTCATCCATTGTATCATCTCCAAATTCTCCAAATGAATTATATTTTTTTCTAATTTCTGTATATTGTTTTATAACATCCTCCATTGGGTGATAGATAAACTTTTTCTTTACCCCAATACTATCACGAAGGAAATAAGAAATAAAAGGATCAATGCTTCCATTTGAGTCAAAATCTTTTGCTAAAATAGAAATTGGCATTTCCATATTTGCCTTTAAATATGTATTCTCTCCAAAATTACCTGAAACATAATCAGTATCTCCATCATTATCGATATCTAAAGCCAGCAATGAATTCCACCATCCAGAATGATTTTCAATACCCGAGTTTTTAACTTCTGTAAAAACTCCATAATTATTTTTAAAAAATCTAATTGGTGACCACTCACTAGCTACTAGTAGATCAGGCCAATTATCATTATTAAAATCAGACCAAATAAAATCAGAAACCATACCAAAGTCAATATTTGGGAAAACTTCAGAGGTTACATCTATTAATTTAGTTTTTTTAGAATTAGATATATTCTTTAATACAAATGTTTTATCTGATAAAGGATAACTCATAGGTTTAACGCGACTTCCAATAATTAAATCCAAATCACCATCTAAATCAAAATCACACGATTTTACAGCTGAACCATTTGATTTGATTTCAGGAAATCCATTTTCTAATATTTTAAAATTACCAAAACCATCGTTAATCCAAATTAGATCTTGATATAAATCACTGTCAACAGAATATTGAGAGGAGCCATGAGAAATATAAATGTCTAAATCCCCATCATTTTCAATATCAAAGATACATATACCAGAATCTTCTTGGAATTTGTTAGGATCTGTCTTTAAATTAAGTTGAGTTCTCTCATATGTCCCATCTGTATTTTGAAAAAAAATGTTCTCATTCATTGCCCTACTTCCACCAACTAAAATATCTTCTTTACCATTTCCATCTAAATCACCAACAGCAAGTGAAGGACCAAATTGAGAGAATTTTCTAGGTAAAGTTCGTTGGAAATTAAAATCTATAAAATCGATGTCATTATCCTTATAAATTATTTTTGACTCATTATTATACTCTTTTAGGTGAGTCAAAGTTGAATCTGCAATTATTTTTTTCTTTAATAAAGCTTTATCGTATTTTAAAATATTTGTGTTATTTACAATTAGATCTGTTTTAAATATCTGCTCATAACCACCTGGCCACGTGACAATCACAGAATCAACTTTACTAGAATTTCCTAAACCAAAATGTAATTCATCTTCTGTTTTTGACAAATAACCTCTTCCCGAAATTAATGTATGTTTTTGTTCTATATTATTTGAAAAAATTGATACAACAGAGCCATAAGCAGATTTATTATCTAAAGTGCCCTCCAGTTTTACTCTAAAAAAATTATTTGAATTATTAATTTTATTTTCAAGTAATGTTGCTTTATCATTAATATTATTTAAAAGAATGTCTAAATCACCATCGTTGTCTAAATCGCCATATACTGCACCATTAGAATAAGTTGCAAAATCTAATCCCCAATTGTTAGTATAATCATCGAATCTAATTCCATCTCGATTTTTAAAAATAAAATTTTGAATTTTAATTTGCGGAATAGCTGCCAAAAGTTTTTCTTTACTAAC
>PACV01000082.1 GCA_002702875.1 Flavobacteriaceae bacterium | reverse complement strand
CTCTTAGTTCTCCAACTCTCATAACAATTTGGTAGGCTTCCCAATTGCCAAACTTAAATTTCATTGCCGGGTAAACATTCATATCAATAAATTTAGTAATAATTTAATTAAAAGTAAATTATTCTTGATATATATCGTCTGTGGCTATTCCTCCAACTTTGTTTACTGTAGGACCAAAACATTCAATTAAAAGAGATTCTAAAGTAGGAACATAAAATTTATTTAACTCAGTGAATTGAAAAATTAACGCATTCTTTCCCTTAACATATATGTTTCTAGCTTTCCTTAGTTCAGGGTTTGTGTAGGACAAATGTTCATTGAATCTCCTTTGTAAACTTACTTCTGCTTTCCCAATATAAATAGGTGTATATAAATCTTTTCCCAAAGGAAGATCCTCTGGGGGTGTTACACAAATCGTATAAACACCTGGGTTAGGAGGAATTTCATCAGAATGAATTCTGTCGAACTGCTTTTTTTTCCAGTTTAACTCGTGCTGGTCACAAAATATTTCTAACTTGTTCCATGAAGACTCTTCTATGGACCATCCGTATTCCATTTTATTTTAAACGTGACAAGCTAAACAAGGCGGTGTGTCATCATCAGAATCTAAAACGTTTTCCAAAACACTGGCTAAGTTAGTATTATTGTTCGAAACAGAAAGTTGGTTCTTGACTTTTTGATTATGTTTTTCAATAATTTCTTCCTTTCTTTCAAGCAACTCGGTCAAGGTTTCCTTTCCAGTCCAAGTAAATTGCTTTTCTGAAGCAGTTGATTCGAAACCTACTTTATTTTCATAATCTACAGCTTTTTGGAATAAGTCAGGATGTCTCTCGGCTAGTTGCACCCATTCATACTGTCGTTGAAAAAAGCAGAAGTAACAACCTGACCTCGTTCTCCATTCATAATATTTTGGAAGTCCAAGACCTGAGTCTTCAAGTATTTTAAATACATCATCTCTTGTTATACCGTCCTCTTTAAACGGATAGACCGGTTTTATATTTTTCTTTGATGAAATATAACCCTCTCTATTTTCGTCAGCACGAATTCCAATATAAGATATTGCTTCATCTTCTCCAACCCACATCTCAAATGGTTTAATTTTTAAGTTTGGTGTACACCATCTGAGCTGGGCTGAAGGAAGTAATCCTTTATTTACCCACATCCAGTGATCGAAGTCTCTATCTGCATTGAGCATGTCTATTGGTTTGCCTAAAAGAATTTCTAATTTCTTAATATATTCATAAGTTTCTGGAAGCTCTTTACCTGTATCGCAGAAGTAGTATTCCATATCAGGAACCCTGTCTTTCATATAAACAGCTAATGCGGAAGAGTCTTTACCTCCGCTGAGTCCAAGTACGTGCCTAACCATTTTTTTTCTTAATCTCTTTTTTAGTTTCTTTCTTTGATTTTAACTCTTTTTTAAGACTTTTTTTGTCTCCAACCATATCACTGGTTAAATAGGCAATTAACTCCTCATAAGAAAACTGATTTTTATCAACTAGGTCTTTCACTTCTTCTAAGGAGGACTGTAATTCATATTCAAACTCTTGATTAATATCTACAATTTTATAATCTTCATTTCCTTGCTGATCAGTAGTTGTTATGCGAACTGCTCTATAACCCTCTTTGGCCTTTCTTTTTTCAACATACAATGACTCAATCCTTAGGATTTTGTTGAATAGCAGCCTGTAAGATTCTTTAAAGTTTTTAAAGTCATCATCGTCCCATGTAATAGCAGGTCTACCTGAAGTTGCTAAGGCTATTGCTGACAACCAGTCTTCTCTGTTGTAGGAATCTTCCTGAAAGTACATAAACAAAGGTTTTAAATTTTTGTCTATGTTGACTTCAGATAATCTATTTGAAATAACTTTTAACTCAGCCCTAACATCGTTAAACTCTTTAATTTTTGTCGGTAAGCAATCTCTAAGTACTTTTTCAATGTCTTCTAATAATTTAGGATATGAATTTGTTACTTCTGATAGGTTTTTTTCAAGTTTTTTTGCGAATTTTTTCACAGTTGCTTCAGAGACGGTCTTTGACTTTAGAAAAGAGTTCATTCCTAATGCCTGAGGCATTTTTTCAAACAATAATACTTCTGGCTCTCTGCTCATTAATACAGCATTTCTTAATTGCTGAGCATCCTTTGAAATTAATTTTGTTTTGCGTGAGTAATCAGGAAGATTATTAAAACTTCTTACAATTGGTGCAATAATACTGAGTGTCGACGCATTTCTTATGTTCTCTAGCTCTTTAAGACCAAGATCTTTAATTATGATATTTGTAATTTCATCAAGTTTTTTATTATCTTTAATTAATCGAATAAAAAACTTGTCAGGTCTTTTCAACATTTTTTCAATTGTCTGAATAGTTAAATCAGGTACATATTCATTTTCCTGATAAACCGCAATGCTATTTTTATTAATAAAAAGATACACAACTAAGAACAGGTCTATTACACCCTCTCTCATTCCAAACGGTGGGAGAAGCAACACTTCTCGTAGCTTGTCTAGTGTGATTTTTTTGTTAACTTTCTTTAGTTCTTCATCTAGAGTTTTCCATGCAGTTCCTTTGAATCCCTGAGATTGAAATTTTCCATCCATATCTTTTTTTGTGTTAGAGGGTTTTTTTAGTTTCCACTCAGAATTAGCTTTGTCGTAAGTGTGAAAGTTTCCTGAGATTCTATTAAATATTGAGTAGTACATTGAGACTTCTGGACCAAAACCTTCTAAGTTGAAGTTCTCTTTTGTTGGATATGTAATCATGTGCTCTAAAAGGTTTCTTCTTGCTGCTGTTCCTTGTGAGCTCAATTTATTTTGCTGAAGCATGTCATTAAATAAAATAAAATTGTCTTTATAAGTTTCATCAGATAATTTTGAAATTGCTTCTGATAGATCTTTTGAGGTAGTAATTTCTGTTTTTTTATCTTTTATGTACCATTTGACTTCTTTTCCTAATAGAGAGTAAAAATCTTGAAGATAAGAATTTATCTGTAAATTTATATTTACAAATCGTCTTTTTAATTCAAGTGATGCAACTTTGTCTATGTCATAGGTTTCTGTATTTTGAATTAAGTGCTCAATAGAAGCCCTCTCAATTGCAAGTTCTCTTATTGGGCCTAAATTTTTAGTAAAGCCTCTTAAAATTGGCTTGTTTAAATTTGTAACAGTAGGAACATCTTTTACAGCGAGTTCTGAGGTTGAAACTATCAGAATTAATCCATCAAACTTATGATTTTCTTTTAACAGTTCTTTAAGTTCATCTTTAGATTCAATTAAATAGGTTTGAAAAAACCTAAGTATTCCAAAATTGTGAAAGTGCCTAACAGCAACAGCATTAGAGAAGATTTCAGTTGATGGAAGAAGAGATTTTAATGGTTCAAGAGTAAATTTATTTCTAACTGTAGATANGGTTTGCTCAATATCAACATCAGAACCTTGCCAAAGTTTATACTCTTTAGAGTATTTCCTGTANGTNACTATTTTACTTTTAATAATCTCTTCAATTTCGTTCTTTGTTTCTTTTTTAGATTTATCAAGTGCGAANGATAAGTAATCAATATTTGTTTTTATGTCATAGGACTGTGAGAGGATATTTAAACCTGCTACAGCCTCAATAAGCAACATATTTTCTGACTTCGCTTGAGATAAATTATTGATAATTTCTGCAGTTGTAGGGTCTACATTTCCTAAGGTACCTTCTTGATAGCCTTTTGTTAAAAAGAAATTGCATACATCAGAAAACGTAATATATTGCTTACCTCTTTGTTGGAGGATTTTTCTATATGAGCCAGGTTCATCACTCAAAATAAATGAAAAAAGAGACCTATCACTTTGCCCAAATCTATTTGAAAAGTCAATTAAAGCTACTGCTGCTAAGGGATGGAAGTTAATTAATTTTTTAATTCTTGTTGTAGATAATTTAATTAACTTATCAAGACCGGCTTCTTTCCATTCTTTAGAGAATTTCGTAGCTAATTTAGTGTCAATTTTTTTATTTGTATCAATATATTTTTCAAGTAACCCACTTAAAACATCTAAATTGTGGTCTAGTCCTTCTAAAAATGAGATATCTTCAAATCTACCGTGAACTTTTGCCCATTCTTTTTTCTGCGTAAAGGAAAGTGAAATTGAGTAGTCAGTAAATGACATGTGTTGAAGTGTTATTAATATTGAATTTTTATTTTTTGAAGACGAGATCTCTTCAGCGATTAATTGCATTAAATAAAGATCCTCTGACTCAGGTTTTTCCGCTGAAAATTCCAAAAACTTTCCGAATTCATCAATAATAATTAACAATGAAGACGTCTTCATAATTTTCTTTAAAAGTGCCATCACATTTGTAGTAGTCCACTTTTTTGGTTTTGAGTATTCTGTGTTTTCAAAATGCTCTAATAGCGCATCTCCAAAAGAAGACACGAGGTCTCTTTTTTCACCTACAACCGGTATGTATACAAATCCTTTTGTTGAGACTCTGTTTTTAGTTCGTACTTGTAATAATTTATCGTATAGATGTTTATTGTGTTTCTCTAATTTCTTTGAACTAGTTTTATAGTTAGTAGAGTTAGCGCTGCCTAGTAGAGACCGTAATAAAATAGCAAAGCTTGATTTTCCTGTTCCGTAAGGTCCTGTAATTGAAAAAGCTTTTGTTGAACCTCTATCATTTACCGAATCTAAAATCCTGTTCAAAGCGTCTGCTGATTTTTCAGAAAATATATATGCATCAAGCAAAGAAAGGAAGTCCTTGGAGTTTTGAATATTTGAAGATTTGTTAAAAGCTTGATTCATGATTTAAATAAACTTTCTAACGATAGCTTTTCATAATTGTTAATTTTCAATGTTGATGTTCCTAGAGTTTGATCTAAAACAATACTTCCTGGTTGCTGTTTAAGAAAGTCTTCTAAATACTCTTGTATTGAGCTACCAGATAATTTAAATATTCTTCCGGGAGAATTTTCATCTACAGCTAATCTTCGAACTGTAACTGATTCCAAATTATTTAATGCCATATACTCTTTACATGCCCACACGATTACCTCAGAAGTAAGGCTTGGTTTTTTTCCCACTATAAATTCATATTTGCTGCTACCTAAATGTGTAAGAAGCCCTAATTCTGAAAATGGAGAAATAAGTCCTTCATCGAAATTATCTTTTTTGTTACTTGAGTACATTCCGAAAAAGCAGAGCGCATCTTTCTTTATTGAGCCGATTGTGTAGTTGCCAAGAATTTCTTTATTTGCATTAGAAAATTCATCAATAAACTCAATTGTTTTATTGAGAGATAATTCGTTTGATGGCATGTGATTTAGTATTGCATACCATGAGACCGCCGAAGATACTGGTTCCAGTAATTTCCAGTGAAGAATCCAGAGTGTCCTGATGTCCTGTAGGTAAAAATCTAATCCTTTAGAACCTATAATGCTTTCCCCGAAAACAGTTGTTTTATAATCACCTCGTTGTGCTCCTTCTTCATCTGAAGGCACGATAAGTTTAAAGGCTTGCAACCAGTATTTGATGGAAGAGACCATGTTTTTACCAACACCAATATAAATGCCTGCTTTTTCATCGCTAAAAAAACTAGGGTTTTCCTTTACTGCATGAAACCCTCTAGTTATCCAGCCATATCTTGGGTAAAAGCTTTGGTGCCTTCCATAAGACTTGATAAATTTGTCAGTTTCAAAAAGTTTTGCTTGGTCCATATCAAATTCTCTCTAAATAGTCTTTTACTGCAACAGTTATCATATCTGTTGCGTCTTTGACTTCTTCTTTTGTAGTAAACCTACTTAGAGATATTCTAATCGTTGATTGCGCCTCTTCTAAACTTAAACCTATTTCCTGAAGTACATGAGAAGGGCTTGGGGTTGCTGATGTACATGCTGAACCTGTAGATACAGCGAGTTCAGGAACTCCAGCAATTATGCTGGTCGCCTGTATATCTTCAAAAGTAATACTTACATTTCCAGGGTGACCTGACAATTCGTTTTCAAGCACACCGTGTTCTTTTTGGAAAATTGGAGATGTAGGCCTCATTCCATTTATAGAATATTTCACCTCATCAGGGAGTTTTTCAATTAATTGCTCTTCAAACTCAATACGAAGTTTTTCAACTGAGATTTCAGATTCATTTTGAATTTTTAAAGCCTCTGCAAGTCCCACTATTCCTGGTACATTCAACGTACCACTTCTTAAGCCTCTTTCATGATTACCGCCATGAATAATTGGAAATAGATTATCTTGTGTTTTTTTGTTAGCTATTAATAACCCAACACCTTTTGGTCCGTGAAATTTATGTGCTGAGACTGATAACATATCTACTCTTTCTTGTAACAAACCAATTGCTGTAAGTCCTTCTTTGTCGTGTGTTAAAGACTGTGTGGCGTCAGTATGAAAAACGATCTCATCAGAAAGAACCTCTAAAATATCATTCAAATTAATATCTGTACCAATTTCATTATTTGTTGAGATGACAGAAACTATTTTTGTATTTTTATCAATTCTTGATTCGATTTGTTCTGGGGTAACCTGCCCGAATCTATTAGGTTGGATATAAATTGTTTCATTGTTGGAGATACTTTCAGCTGCGTCTAATACTGCTTTATGTTCCACGGATGTTGTTATTAAGTTTCTATTTTGAACTTCATGAAAAATACCTTTTAAAGCTAAATTGATTGACTCAGTAGACCCACTAGTAAATATGATTTCCTGAGGGTTTCTATTAAATAGTTCTGCGATTAATTCTCTAGATTCTTCGACAACATTTTTCACCTGAATCCCTAATGAGTGCGTGTTACTAGAAGCGTTGTAGAACTGATCTAAAAAGTAGGGTTTCATTTTCTCAAAAACCACTGGATCAACCTGTGTTGTTGCGTTGTTATCTAAATAAATCACACTTATATTTTAGTTAGAATAAAAGACATAAAACTATTATATGAAGCAATGAATACAGTAAACACGTTAAGCGAAAATAGCGGGAAAACAGCAATAAAGAGATATTCATTTTCACGGCCTGTAATTTATCTACTTGAAAATAATCTATTAAATTTAGAGACTTCTTTTTTTGACTATGGGTGCGGTAAGGGTGATGACGTAAAGCTTCTAAAGAAACAAAAATTTAAAAGCTCTGGCTGGGATCCGAATTCATTTAAAGAGGAAAAAAAGACAAGCGCTGATGTAGTAAATATTGGATACGTAATAAATGTTATTCCCGATATTAAAGAAAGAATTAAAGTTCTAAAAGATGCATGGAATTTATCAAACAAGATCCTATGTGTCTCCGCAAGATTAAATAATGAAATATCATTGCTGATTAATCAAAAAGAGTTTCTAGATGGTTATGTAACTGAGAAAGGAACTTTCCAAAAGTTTTATGATCATTTTGAATTGAAATTATTTATAGAATCTACATTAAACAAAAAGGCTATTGCAGCAGGACCTGGTGTTTATTTTGTTTTTAAAGATGATCAGCTAGAAAGCAAATACAAACTGAATAAGTATAAAAGCTATATTCATGTTCCTAAGTCACTAAAAGTCGAGGTACTTTATGAAGAAAACCAAGAACTTTTTGAAAACCTAAAAGAATATATTTTAGAGAAAGGAAGGCTTCCGAAAACAAATGAGATTTTTGAAGACAATAAATTAATTGAAAAGTTTAAAAGTTATAAATCTGCATTTGATATTTTAAGTAGAATTTATCCAAAATTAGATATCGAAGAGATCGCAAAAAAAAGAAAAGAGGATTATTTATTATTTATGTCATTAGAAGCATTTAACGGAAGGAGTAAGCTAAATACACTTCCTGTTGAAACGCAAAATGATATCAAAGAGTTTTTCACAAATTACAAAACTGCAAAACAAGAGTCAGATGCGTTATTATTTTCGATCGGAGACCCTTTAGTGATTAGAGACAAGATTAACAAATGTACAGTAGGTAAAAAAACTCAAGAGGCTTTATATATACATATTGACGCAATAGATAACACAAATTCTGTTTTACGACTCTACGAGGGTATAGCACGTCAGTATTTAGGACAGCCGGAAGGTAATATTGTTAAATTTCCTTATGACAAGAAATCAATTTCCTATCATAATTATCCTGATTTCGATAAACATCCACATCCTGAGTTGAAGACCGTAACAAAAGTGGATTTATTAAATCTAAAAATTATAGATAAAGACTATTCAACAAGAGAAAATCCACCTATTTTGCACAGAAAAGAGCTATTCATAGATCCTTCAGATAAAAGGTATAAAAAATTTCTTAAACTAACTAAACAGGAAGAGGAAGCTGGCTTATATGAAGATACTTCAAGAATTGGTACAAAGCATTTTTGGGAAGAGCTGCTTTTAAAAAAGAAACTTGAAATTAAAGGTCACAAATTAATATATAAATAATGGCAAAATTATATCCACACCCTGAACATTATTTACCAGAATACAAATCTGAAAGACAGCTTTATAGCGCTGTTCAGTCTTTGAACAATAACTGGAGTGCATTCTTTGAGGTGACAAGAGGTACTGGAAAAAGAGAAGCTGACTGTTTATTAGTGCACCAAAAGCATGGTGTTTTTTCCATTGAGTGCAAAGGTGGTAAAAACTTTAGGATCAGAAGTGGAAAATGGTACAGATTAGATGGTGGCTCTAAATATGTAGGTGATCCTATTTCTCAAGCAGATAATAATAGGGGCGAGGCGTTAAAAATTCTTCGTTCTATAGGTAAATTTCCTAATACTTACAATGTTGTCTGTTTACCTGACGTAAAGGAATTCGGAGAAAAAGTTGAAAGCAAATATGCTTTTTCAAAAGAAAATATCATTATTAAAAACGACTTAGAGGCTCTAGAAGAAAAGTTATTAAGAATAGCTGAATTTGACAAAACAAATCCCCCTGGATCAGGACAAGTAATTGATGACAATTCTTTAAACCAGCTAAAAGATCAATTAGTACCTTCGCTGTATCTGCCAAGTCTTGCTGCAGTTAAGTCTGAAAAAGAAAAAGCCGTCATAAAATTCGATAAAAAACAAATACATAGATGGAGAGACTGTCTAGCTCAGCATGCTCCTAGTGTGGTGATTGGTGCTTCCGGTACGGGGAAAACAGTATTAGCAAGAGCTTTAGCAAATTATAAATCTACAAAAAGCTCTAGAACTTTACTTATTTGTAGAAACAGGCTGCTTAGTGGTGAAAATAAGCTTCTTTTTAAAGAGAATCCATTAGTAGAGTGCTTTTCTTACTTTGAACTGATGTTTGATGTAATAGAAGCTTCATCCCTTGAAGATCTAGAAGGAAACGAAACTTTACTTAAGTTTAAAGAGGCAATTAATAAAGGGGTTGATTTACATCTAAGTCTGCAAGACAGTGATTATAGATATCTTGAAGAAAACTCGGAGACCTTACTAAAGCATTACTTTGGAACATTCGATTCAATAGTGGTAGACGAGGGTCAACAATTTACACTTGAACAACTTAATGCATTAAGAAAACTTCTCACAGAAGAAAATAATCATAGTTTTAATATATTTGCAGACCCCTTACAGTCACCTCATAAAAAGTGGAGACCTCCAAAATGGTGTTTTAAATTTCCTAACCTAAATATCAATTATCGAAATACTCAGCCAATAGTTACCTACATGTCAAAAGTACTGAATACCCAATTACCAGAATGTAAATTTGAAGGTCTTGAGCCGAAATTTATATACTCCAAAAATGAAGAAAAATTCAAAGACTTATTAGTTCAGGAATGGAATAACTTCACTACAAAATCAGAACTTAGCCCTAGTGATATAACAATTCTTTCTCCTTCAAGAAGCTTACTTAATGAAATTTATGAACAATTAGAAGCTAATTATGAAAAAAATAATGTTAATAAAAATTCGACAGTCTTGTCTGGTCAGTTTAGAACTGTTGATGAATTTACAGGCATGGAATCACAAGGTGTAATACTTTTATGGCCAAAAAGCAAAATTGGAAAATTTGAAGTAAAGCAGCAAAAAAGACGAGCCTACCAAGGAATTGGAAGAGCTACTGATAAAATCTCTATAGTGTCATCTCAAAAAGAGTCTGAGCTTTGGAAATCTATGAATTAATGTCACATATAATTTTTATAATAAAAGTGTATTGGTTACTGTAGAGACAAAAATTCAACTCGCAATTAAAGAGATTCTAGAAGAACAAACCTGGAAACATATAAAAACAAAGAACAATTTTGATAAAGTATTATCTATTGCATCACTGATAGAACCTTTTGATGAAGGACCAGATGCATGTTATGAAGACTGCAAAGGTATGTGTTTTGGTTGTTATGACGGCTACAAATACTCTCTTGATTGGAGGGCTAGTTATAACCTTAGAGATAAAAAACCTTTTAGCTTACTTACAGATCACGAACTAGACATGTTGAATGATGCAATAGATGATAAAGTCCATTTATGCGACGAGTGGTGTTCTGAATTTATTTGTTATAAGTACGAAGGTACAAGTTGTAAAACTGAGGATTGTGAAAATCTATTTCTAAAGGAAAAGAAAAATATTAAGTACTGTTCAAGCTGTCGTGGATTGGCTTATATATAAATTTAATCTTTAAAAATTTCTTTATTTATGAACACATTTGCTACTCTTCCTTCAAGAATATTCGAAACTTTTGATAATGAGTCTTTGGATGATACATAAACCTTTTTAATCCATTGCTTTTTAATACTTGGATAGATAAAAAACTCTGAACTTCTTTTAGTCTTATAATTTTCATAGCCATCTTGCGAAGGTAATTTTTTAATTTTATCTCCGCCAAAAATTATTTCCCAATCCAAAGTGTTTAGCTTTCTTAAATCGTAATGTAGTGTTGAATCTTGTCTTGCAAAATTACCATTGCAAAAAGCTGTTTCAACATCTTTATCATAAACGATTGTTGTTCCGATACTTAATACTGCTAATTTTCCCCAATTATCCTTTACAGGCTTTGCATAAAGGGTTGGATTATTCGAATTAAAAAAAAGTGGTACTAAGTCATGGCCGTTAACTTTAGATTTGTTACTAATTCGAATCTCTTTTTCCCTATGTTCTTGCACTCTCTGATTAGACCAGTCTTCAAAACCTTCTTCAATCTTCTCTAGCGCTTCATTTCTAGAAAAAATTTTTCCATATTTATAAATACTGCTTAAGTTTGAGATATGCGTAATATAGTGAAATTCTTTAATTCCACATTCATCTAATATATTCTTTCTCCACCAACCAAACCTATGCGTATTACTCATCTTCTATTTCAAATAATTGAGGTCTTAATTCACTATCAGTCTGGTTAACGCTATCAGAATTAATAAACTCTTTAATTTTTATAAGTGATTTTTCACTAAAACCTTTTAAATTGTGAATTGATGTCGAGTTTTTTATTTGACCTTTTTTTAACGCTCTATATAAAGTTTCAGCTTGTGTTTTATTTAATTTTATAAACTTAACAAAATCTTCCGGCTTAAATCTACTTGTTTTAGTTTCTAATTTGATGAAATCATTGTCTTTTAAATCTGGATCATAGGAAAATATCTCTACTTCTAAATTTTTTAGACCATCTAAATATTTCAACATTAAAGGGTGCACTTGTGTCTCCCAGTCAAGGCCGCCTAAGCTACTTCCTAGTTGGGGAAAGGCGATTGAAGTTATTCCTTTGTCTGAATAATTTTGTACAAATTTTTTTAACCCTTTTTCTATATAAATTAACTTTGATGGTTGAGAATAGTGAATCTTGGTTGGGAAGTTTAATATTTTTTTTCCTGTTTGAGCTTCCCAAAGGTGAAGTTTTCCTATTTCTATCTGTCCACGATCACAAAAGTTTTTGTATTCTTCATACATTTCTGGATATCTTAACTTGTACTCTAATGCAATCCCTTTACCCATAACTCCAACACAGTTGACTGTATTAACAATCGTCTGAGATGAGCTATCAAATAAATTGCCTTTTGGATAAGAAATATTGCTCATAATTTAATATTAAAGAAAAACTTGAGAATGTAACTTACATTCTGGATGTTCTTTTATAAATTTCTGTCTTTCAGCTATCGGTATTTTTGTATTTTCAATCCAAATAACTTTTAAATGTTTATGATTCCATATTGGTTCAAGGCTTTTTACCATATTGTTACATATAGAAATATGGGTTAAATTTGGAAGGTATCTTAGAGGCTCTAAATTGTCAATTAAAATATTTTCTCCAATTTCAGGATTGCCTATATCTACTTCTTTATGTGACATGATCTTTTCCAAGTATTTGTAGGAAAAAAGTTTTTTAGAGTTTGCATGAAAATTTGTTTTGAATCCCATGTTGGACTTACCTTGTTCACCTTGTTGGGCCATTTTTGGATGAGATTCAAAGTCATAGGCTCCTCCTTTAGAAAATTCTGAATAATATCCAGTGTTATAAAATTCAGAATCACCAAATATATAAACCCAAAAATCAACTAAATCGCCATATTGATCACCTTTAGATTGGCTTTCATTGATTAAGCTATTTAGATAATTCTTGAGCTGATTTACATTCTTATTCATTCGAACGATTGATTTAAGGTAAAGTTTGTATAGACATGATCAAATATCATCTTTATATGTATCTTGAAAACTCTGCCTATTGACTAACTCAACTACACCACTATTTGTA
>PACV01000081.1 GCA_002702875.1 Flavobacteriaceae bacterium | reverse complement strand
ACCCCAACTGGAAGTTGAGGTTAAAAATGTGACCCAGGGAGGATTCGAACCCCCAACCCTCAGAGCCGAAATCTGATATTCTATCCAGTTGAACTACTGGGTCATTTCATTAAGTTTATTTTTTACTATAACTGAAATTAATTTACCATCAGCTTTACCCAACAATTCTTTAGTTGCAAATCCCATTACTTTTCCCATATCCTTAATTCCTTCAGGATTTAACTTTAATATAATATTATCAATAATTTTTTCAACCTCCTCAGAAGTAAGTTGTTTAGGTAAAAATTCTTGTATTATACTTGCCTGTAAATTTTCAATATTTGCAAGATCTTCTCTGTTTTTTGACTTATATATATCATAACTTTCTTTTCGTTGTTTATATAATCTATTTAATATTTTAATTTCATCCCCATCAGAAAGTTTATTTAATTTAGATGACTTTTCCTCAATCAAAATTGCAGATTTTATTGATCTTAACGTATCAAGTTTGACAGAATCTTTCTGTTTTATGCTTTCTTTTATTTTTGAATTTATTTTATCAATTAGTTTCATATTAATCTACATTATCGTGTAAAAAGGAATTATTAGTCCTAATTTGAGTTTCATCATTTACATCTTGATCAATGGTTAAATTTGAAACTTCACTTGTTTTAGAATTTTCATCTAAATCTAAACCAAATCTTTTATAAGCTGGCTCTTTTTCCATTTCATCAATTCTTGTAGACGAACTTTTAAAATTGTAATTAAATTTCTTTAATTGCTCTCTCCTCTTTTTATTTTCACTGTCAAGAACATTATTTATTGATTTTTCAAAAGGATTATTGCTGGAATTTACATTTTCTGGATCTTTAGCAGATATTTTTACATCCATATCTTCACTAAAATTATCATCCTCATTATCTGTTTTATTTACAGACGGATCAATTTTTATTAAATCAATTAATTCAATATCATTTTGATCGTCCATTTTTTCAATATTATCATCTGAATCTAATGTTGGATGAATTTCACTTTTATCCTCTGAAATAAATTCATTTTTTTTCTCTTCGCTTACTAATTTAGTTGTTTCATTATTATCATCTTCAAAAATATCAATAGATTCAATATTTTCTTGACTATCATTATTTTCAGTTATGTTTTCATTTAAATCAGTACTTATATTGATATCTCTTATATCCTCTGAGATAGACTCATTTTGTTGAACATCTTTTTTTGATGAATCAATTTCAAATGGGTCATCAAACGAACTTTCATTAGTTGAATCTACTGGATTATTATACTGATCATTTAAACTTGATAAATCGTTTTCATCTAAATCATTATTGTTTGTATGATTTGTGAAATCTAAATTTTCATTTTGATCGTTTAATTCGGAAATTCCAATTTGATCTATTTCTGATTTTTCATCACTATTGTTAGATAATCCAAACTCAAATGACATTTGATTTAAATTATCTTCAAATTCATTTAGTTCATCCTCTTTGGAGTAAAGTTTATTTACACTTAAATGCTCTTTCTGGTTATCATTATCATTTTGTATTTCATGAGTTTCTTTTTGAAAATTTGATTCATAATCATCTTCAATTTCAAAATCAACTTCAATATTCTTAATGTCTTCAGTTAATTCAATTTTTTCATAATCATCACTGGAATTATTTTTTTTAATTGATTCATTAAAATCGAAAGACTCATCCTCTAATTTTTTTTCATCATTATACAACTCCTGGACCAAAGACTGATCATCCTCTAAAGTGTGAATAACTTTTTTTACTTCAGAATTAACAATTTCGTGTTGTTGGTCAACGTTAAATCCTGATGCAATAACCGTAACAGAAATTGATTCATTTAAATCCTTATCCTCCCCAACTCCCATAATTATATTTGCTCCATTTCCTGCTTGATTTTGTATATGCTCATTAATTTCTCCAATTTCATCTATTGTAATTTCTTTACTACCAGATACAATAAGAAGCAAAACATTTTTACAACCAGTAATTTTATTATCGTTTAATAGAGGTGAATCTAAAGCACTTTGTATTGCCTCTTGAGCTCGATTTGAACCACTAGCTGTTGATGAACCCATAATTGCACTACCAGAATTTTTTAATACAGTATTAGCATCTTTCAAATCAATATTTTGAGTGTAATGATGAGTGATTACCTCAGCAATTCCTCTAGCAGCTTTTGCAAGAACTTCATCTGCTTTTGAAAAACCAGACTTAAATCCAAGGTTACCATAAACTTCTCTAAGTTTATTGTTATTTATCACTATTAATGAGTCAACATTATCTTTTAATTTTTCCAAACCTTTTTGAGCTTGATCAACTCTAAGTTTTCCTTCAAAATTGAATGGCATGGTAACTATACCTACAGTCAATATTTCAAGTTCTTTTGCCATTTTAGCAATTATGGGTGCTGCACCTGTTCCAGTTCCTCCACCCATACCTGCTGTTATAAATACCATTTTAGTTTGAGTAGAAAGTAAATTAAACAATTCTTGATAGCTCTCCTCAGCTGCCTGTCTTCCTATTTCTGGATTAGCTCCAGCACCAAGTCCTTCTGTTAAAGTTGCTCCTAATTGTATTTTAATTGGAACAGGACTTTTTTCCAGTGCTTGAGAATCGGTGTTTGTAACAATAAAATCTACCCCATTAATGCCTTGGTGAAACATATAATTTATGGCATTACTTCCACCACCTCCAACTCCAATTACCTTAATCACATTGCTTCTGTGTTTTGGCATATCAAAATTTATATGATTATTTAAATTTTCCATTTGATTTAATTTTATTTTATGCTTTATCTAAAAATTCTTTAAACTTATCAGCCCATTTATCGAAAATTGTTTTTCTATTTTTTGTTAATGATGAGCTTTCTATTTTTTTCTCATCACTTTTAATTTGATCATTAATATTTTCTGATTTTATATCTAAATCTTCCTCATTAACACTTTCACTTGATTCTATTGAATTCATTAATAGTCCAACAACTGTAGAAAGAATTGGGCTATTTTCAAATTTTTTTGTTTCAACTGAAAGATGTTCATTAGGATAACCTATTCTGGTATCCATTCCTGTTATATATTCAACTAATTGTTTTAGATGTTTTAATTGACTGCCTCCTCCAGTTAATACAACACCTGCAATTAATTTCTTTTTTTGATCTTCGTGACCATAATTTTTAATTTCTAAAAATGTATGTTCAATTATTTCAACTACCCTAGCGTTAATTATCTTTGATAGAGTTTTGAGTGAAATTTCCTTTGGCTCTCTACCTTGAAGACCAGGAATTGATACAATCTCAGTATCTTTATTTTCACCAGGCCAAGCGGATCCAAATTTAACTTTTAAAAGTTCAGCTTGTTTTTCAATAATTGAACATCCCTCTTTAATGTCATCGGTAATAACATTGCCTCCGAAAGGTATAACTGCTGTGTGTCTAATAATTCCGTCTTTAAAAATTGCTAAATCAGTTGTACCTCCACCTATATCTATTAATGCAACACCAGCCTCTTTTTCTTCTAAACTAAGAACTGCTTGAGATGAAGCAAGTGGTTCAAGAGTTATATTTTTCATTTTTAAACCTGCACTTTTTATACATCTACCAATATTTCTAATTGATGAAACTTGTCCAACAACAACATGAAAATTTGCTTCTAATCTTCCACCATACATACCTATAGGTTCTTTTATTTCAGCTTGGCCGTCAACTTTAAATTCTTGAGGTAAAACATGAATAATCTCCTCTCCTGGTAGCATAACCAGTTTATAAACCTGACTTATCAATTTCTCAATNTCATCCTCATTAATAACCTCATCTGAATTGTCTCTTGTGATATAATCNCTGTGTTGAAGACTTCTTATATGTTGTCCAGCTATTCCTACCACAACATCCTCAATAGGNGATTCTGACTCTATTTCAGCCTGAGATACTGCGTTTTGTATTGATTGAATTGTTTGAGTAATATTATTAACTACCCCTCTATGAACTCCTAAACTTTTTGATCTCCCCAAACCAATTACTTCGAGCTTATCATACTTATTTTTAATTCCGACCATTGCAACTATTTTTGTTGTTCCAATGTCTAATCCAACTGATATGTTTTTATTTTTCATTTTAACTTGTTGTTACAACTTGATTTTTAAATTTTAAATTAACATTTCTATATACACTTTGTTTTTTATCATTATTTAAATAATTGCAAAAAACAAGGAGTTTTTTGAGCTTTCTATTAAAGCTTTTATTTTGTCCCCATTCAACTATAAAATCATATGATTTGAGTCTAATTTTGTAATCGTTAGGGTTATAAAATATTTCAATAAGTTCATTTTTCAGAAAATCACTTTTTGATATTGTTTGGTAAAATTTAATAATATCTAAAAAATTATCTTCATTTATTTCGCCTTTAACTACTGGAAGTTTAAATGGATTATTTTTTAAAATTGGAAATGATTTTCCACTTTCATCCAAATAATATTTTTGGTTAGATTGAACCTCTAATAAAGGTATTTTTTCATTTATTTCGATATTTAGTTTAGAATCAAATGTATAATACAAAGTCACATCATTTACATAATCATTTTTCATGATTAAACTTTCAATACTATCCAAACAAATTTTATTCTTTTTATTTTTTTTCTTTATTAGATCATTTAAATTAAATTTCTCAATAATATTATTTTCATTTAAAAAATTAGATCTTTCATTATAAAATGAAATATTTAATGATTCAATATTTCTATTCAAATTTCTTTTGTTAGAGAAAAAAGTCAAGTAAATAATTAAAATCAAAATAGATATAAATGGTAATATTTTTTTAAATAGATTCATAGTTATTATAATATTTTTTTACAATTTTAACCTGGTCTGCAATATCTCCTGCTCCAAGAAATGAGATCACTTTTTCTTTTGAACATAAAACTAAATCAAGAATCTCGCTTTTATCAATTAATTTTACCTTGGAATTATTAATTAAAGAAGCTAATTTTTTTGAATTAATACCATCAATTGGATTCTCTCTTGCTGGATATATGTTAAGAAGATAAACTTTGTCAAAGTAATTCAAAACCTCTGCAAATTCTTTCATAAAATCCCTAGTTCTTGTAAATAAGTGTGGTTGAAAAAATACACATTTTTTTGAATTGGGGAATTTTTTGTCTAATGAATAATAAAATGATTTTATTTCATTTGGATGGTGGGCATAATCATCAATAAAGATTTGATTTTCTGATTCATAAATAATTTCAAACCTTCTTTTTACTCCTGAGAAAGATGATAAATTTTTTGCTAAATTAATCTTATCTAAACCCATTTCAGAACCTATTGCAAATGCTCCTAATGCATTTGATAAATTGTGAATACCTAAACAATTAAATTTTACATTTTTAATATTATTATTGTTAAAATAAATATCAAACTCATATCCATTTTTTGTTTGTGATATATTTTTTAAAAAATAATCTGCATCTCCATAGATACTATATTTTCTTCCATTTAAACCACTATCACGCTCAACAACTAAACAGTCAGAAACAGAATTTGAAAACTCAACAAAACTTTCTTTTATATTTTCAAGATTTTTATAAGTGTCAAAATGGTCTGAATCAACTGATGTGATGCATGCCATATTTGGTTTTAAATCTAAAAAAGATTTGTCATACTCGTCAGCTTCGACAATTGAATATTCATCACCATTAATTATAATATTTGAGTTAATCTGATTTAAAAAACCTCCAATGAAGGAAGTGAATGAAATTTTACTTTTTAAAAATAAATGACTCAGAATTGCTGTTGTTGTTGTTTTTCCGTGTGTTCCTGCTATTGCAATAGAGTAAGTGTTTTTAATAATTTTAGACAAAAATTTAGATCTCTTGAAAATTATAAATTCATTTCTAATAAAAAAACTTAATATTTTTTGTTCTTTTTTAATGGCAGATGAATAAATAATAATAGTGTTATTATTTTTTATATGGTGAGGAATTTCTTGCAATTTTAAATTAAAAAATATTTTAGCTCCATTATGTTCTAAATTATTAATTGATTCATTTTCCTTAATATCATATCCATAAACCTCAAATCCTTTATTTAATAGGTAAATTGCAATGGAAGACATCCCAACTCCTCCAATCCCAATTAAATAATATTTTTTAAAATTATTAACCATTTAAAATTTCTTTATCTATTTTATTTACAATTTTCGTTGCTACATTTGATTTGGAATTTTTTTTTAAAGCAATTATCATCTTACTTTGAATAATTTTTGAATTTAATATTTGATTAATTATTTTTTTAATATCGTTTATTGAAGTATTACTATTAATAACTTTAGCAGCTCCCTTTCTCTCCATGTATATTGCATTTCTCAATTGATGATTGTCAGTTACGTTTGATGACGGAAATAGTACACATGGCTTTGCTACATAGCATAATTCAGAAATAGTAAAAGCCCCTGCTCTTGAAATAATTAAATCACATGCATTGTACAAATAATTCATATTTTCCATAAATGGAAATGTTTTGAGAAGACTAAATTTTGGAAAATCAATTTTATCAATATATCTTTTGCCGAATTGCCATATTACCTGAATTTTTTGTTTTTTAAAATATGGTAATAATTTTAATACTAAATCATTAATTTCTTTTGCACCCAAGCTCCCACCAAGAACACCTATTGTTTTATTTTCCGGGTTAAGATTAAAATATTTTAATGACTTATTTCTATCTATTTTTTTATTTAAAATATCATGTCTTATAGGATTACCATAGTTTAATATTTTACTTGGTGGGAAAAATCTTTCCATATTATCATATGCTACAAAAATTAAATTTGCCCTTTTTGATAAAAATCTATTTGATAATCCAGGATTAGAATTTTGTTCTTGAAGAATGGTAGGTAGCCTTAATATTGATGAAGTAAATAAAATTGGAAAACTAGCATATCCTCCTGTTCCAATAATTAAATCAGGTTTGAAATAAACGCATATAAATAAACTTTGAAAAAAACTAACTATTAATTTAAAAGGTAATAATATATTTTGTATAATTTTTTTTCTAACATAACCAGAGATCCATAACCCAATTATCTTAAACCCCTCAGAGGGTATAATTTTCATTTCCATTCTTCCTTTTGCCCCTACAAATAAAATTTTACAGTTCGGATATCTGAACCTTAACTCCTTTGCTATAGCCAGTGCTGGATTAATATGACCAACTGTTCCCCCTCCAGATAATATGAACTTAAACTGTTTCACTCAAAATTTTTAAAGGGTTATCATTGTTTCCTTCTAATTCATTTTCTGAAATTAAATTTGTGTAGTAAGAACTTACACTTAGAATAATCCCAAATGATAAACAAGTCATCCAAGCAGAAGTTCCACCACTACTTATCATAGGTAAAGTTTGTCCTGTAATAGGAAATACTTGTAGAGCAACACCAATATTTAAAAAAGACTGAAATATTATTGGTAAACCAACACAAATTGTTAAAAGTTTACCAAATAAAGATTGAGCTCTGTGACTAATTACAAGTATTCTAAATAAAATTAAAAGATAAAGTATAATTAAAATTATTCCTCCCATAGACCCATATTCCTCGATGATTATTGCATAGATGAAATCTGAGGAACTTTGTGGTAAAAAATTTTTCATAACACTTTTACCAGCTCCTAATCCTAAAAACTCACCTGAAGCAATTGCAATTTTAGATCTTTCAATTTGATAACTTTCCTGTTTTCTTTCATTTTTATTTATAAATGATTCTATCCTACTCTGCCAAGTGTCAATTCTATTAGGCATAATATCGGGATAGATTTTTATAACTCCAATAAATATTGTAAACGATAAGAATGAGAATAGTATTATAATTAACAGATTCTTGAGTTTGTAGCCACTTATGAAGCATGAAGTTAATACCATAAAAAATAATAAAAATGCAGAGGAAAAGTTAGAGGGTAAAATAAGCATAACAATGATAAAAACAGGAAGCCAAAAAGGTATTATATCAAAAACAATTTTGTGGTTTTTATTTTTAGAAAGGTAATTTGCTACATATACCATTAATACTAATGATGAAAATGTTGAAGTTTGAAAACTAACACCAATTATTGGAATTCTTAACCATCTATTTGCATTTGATCCATCAATTATATTGCCTTGAGTAGCTGTATAAATTAATAATATTATTGACAATGGAATTAATAAAATTGAAATACCTTTAAAATATTTATATGGAATTTTATGAGTAAAAAACATTAAAACAAAACCTATTCCAATTATAAAAAGATGTTTTAATAAATAACCTGAAGAGGTTCCATTTCCAATTACATGAACTAAATTTGAACTTGAACTATAAATTGGTAAGAAAGAAAAAAGAGCTATCAAACCTAATAATACCCATAACACTCTGTCACCAAAAAATATTTTATTTAATTCTCTCATAAATTTCTAACTGCATTTTTAAATTTATTTCCCCTCTCTTCATAACTCTGATAAATATCATAACTTGAACATGCTGGAGATAATAGAACAAATTCTTTCTTATTTGCAACTCTATTTGCAATGTTTACTGCAACCTCCATTTTTTGAGTTTCATATATAAACTCAACAATCGGTGAAAAAAATTTTTTTAATTTTTCATTATTTAGACCAATACATATTATTCCACGAACCTTTTCTCTGACCAAGGGTAAAATTTGGTTATAATCATTTCCTTTATCTATTCCTCCTGCAATCCATATTGTTTGATTATTCATAGAATCCAATGCATATTGGGTAGCATTTAAATTTGTTGCTTTTGAATCGTTTATATAGGTTATATTATGAATTTTCAAAACAAACTCTAATCTATGTTCTAACCCCTTAAAATTTTGTAAGCTTTCTCTAACAGATATTTTATCTATAGATAGTAATTTGGCAACTGAGATCGCAGCCATTGCATTTAACAAGTTATGTCTGCCCTTTAGTTTAAAATCAGATGAATTAATCATAGTAGTAGTTTTTTTTTTACTAATAATTTTACCTTTTTTAAAATATGTTCCATGCTTTTTTTCTTTAAAACCAAATTCGTAAATGTTTGGTTTTATGTTTTTATTATCAATTGAGTGTTTTAATATTTTATCGTCTGAATTATAAACCAAAAAATTGTCTTCACTCTGATTCATGAAAATTTTAAGTTTTGTATCTAAATATTTATCAAAATTATTATCATAATGATCTAGGTGATCATTTGAAATATTTGTAATAACTGATATATCTGGTCTAAAATCAATTATATTCTCAAGTTGAAAACTACTTATTTCAAGCACGTAATAATCAAAATTTTCATTTGCAACTTTTTTAGCAAAACTATCGCCAATATTTCCAGCTAATCCAACATTATATCCAAAATCTTTCAGAATTTTATATATTAAAGAGGAAGTTGTCGTCTTTCCGTTTGTACCCGTTATACAAATTAATTTTGCATTAGTATTCTTATAAGCAAACTCAATTTCTGAAATAACAGGGATTTTGTTTTTAAATAAGAATTTAATAATACTATTATTGTTATTAATTCCAGGGCTTTTAATAATAAGATCAGCATCAATTAATTTTTTTTTATTATGACTATTTTCCTCCCAATCAATTTTATTTGTCTTTAGTATGTTTTTATACTTTTCTTTTATTATTCCATTGTCTGATACGTATACACTATAACCTTTTTTTAAGGCCAATAATGATGAACCTATACCACTTTCTCCACAACCAAGTATTACAATTCTATTTTTCTTCATCTTAACTTTAAAGTGACAATTGTTAATACACTTAAAATGATTCCAATAATCCAGAATCTTGAAACTATCTTACTCTCATGCATACCTTTTTTTTGAAAGTGATGATGAATTGGAGCCATTAAAAAAACTCTTTTTCCAAAACCAGTTTTTTTCTTTGAATATTTATAATAAAAAACTTGAATTATTACTGATAAATTTTCAATCAGAAAAATTCCACATAATAATGGAAGTAACAATTCTTTTCTTACCATAATTGCAATAACTGAGATTATTGCACCAATAGTCAAACTTCCTGTATCGCCCATAAAAATTTGAGCGGGAAAAGCATTAAACCATAAAAATCCTATTAATGCGCCTAACATAGAGCATATGTAGATTACTATCTCTCCAAGATTAGGTATGTACATAATATTCAAATAATTTGAAAAAATTATATTACCTGAAATCCAAGAAAATATTCCAAGAGTTAAAATTATAATAGCTGATGTTCCAGCTGCTAAACCGTCAATTCCATCCGTTATATTAGCACCATTTGATACAGAAATTATTATTAAAATAACAATGGGAACAAAGATTATCCAAGAGTACTTAGTTGAATCCTTATCCCAAAATATAATTTCAGAGTAATCTAACTCATTATTTTTTAAAAATGGAATTGTTGTTAAAGTTGACTTTTCACTGACTAATATTTTTGATCCATTTTGATCATATTTCTCCTTTCTAATAGTTATATCAGGATGGAAATACATTACTAATCCTACAAAAACACCTAAAATAAATTGTCCTAAAACTTTAAATCTACCTTTTAATCCTTTTTTATTTTTTTTAAAAATTTTTATGTAATCATCTACAAAACCAAAAGTTCCCATCCATATAGTAGAAATAATTAATACTTGAATATATATATTGTCGAGTTTTGACAATAAAAAAACTGGGATCAAGGTACTTATAATGATTATTAAACCACCCATTGTAGGTGTTCCTTTTTTATCGTTTTCTCCATCTAAACCTAATTGCCTTACATCTTCTCCAACGTTTTTATATATTAAATAGCCTATTATTTTTTTTCCAAATATTGTTGAAATAAAAAGTGATAAAATTATAGCAAAAGCACCTCGAAAAGAAATAAATTGAAACAGTGAGGCTCCTGTAAGATTATAACTGTTTTCTAAAAAATCAAATAAATAATATAACATAAATTAAATTTTCATATACTAAAAAAATCTTGGTGTAATAATCGTTCTATTATTAAATAAGCCAATCTTAAAAATGATTTCATAGGTACCATCGTTAAAATCCTTTATAACTGTTGTCGAGTAATCGTAACCTAAACCAACAAAAACTCTTTGAGATATTTGAAACCCAGCAAGAAAACTTAAAGCTGAATCTAACCTGTAAGCAGTCCCAAGAGTAATACTATTACTAATTAAAGCGTTTAAAGATGCATCCCATTGCAAGGGAGATCCGTTAACTACTTTAAACATTGTAGATGGTTTTATTTTTAAATTGTTTCCTAAATCAAAAACATATCCACCAATTATGTAATAATGAATTTTATCAGATATTTTAGATTCAAATCCATTTTTAAAATTAATGTCATCAAAATAATTTGTTTCTAATAAATTAGGAACAGAGATTCCTAGATAATATTTTTCAGTATTAAAATATAAACCTAGACCTACATTTGGTTTTATCTTATCATCAATGTCATTTTGCGCTACCGGATCATTAGCATTATAAATATTTAATTTTGAAAAATCAATATTTAATTGATTAATACCTGCTTTTAGTCCAAATGTCAATTTTGCAAACATAAATTTTATGGAATAAGCATAATCAATATTTATTCTATTATTAATTGAAGGTCCTAACTCATCTCTAGTTAAAGACAAACCTATTCCCATCCTTTCAGAGTTTCCGATTGGTGTATCTACTGAAAAAGAAGTAGTTCTTGGAGCACCCTCTAGATTCAACCATTGAGTTCTTGATAGAAGATCTAAACTAAGATAACCTCTTGATCCAGCATATGCAGGATTTATGATTTGAGTATTGTACATATGTTGAGAATATTGGGGTTCCTGCTGAGAAAAAATACTAAACGAGATTAAATAAAAAATAAGAATATGACTATTTTTAAATAAGTCTATAATTTTCCTTTCGTTTTTTTTATTTACGGACATTTTGAACAATTTTTTTTAAAATGAGTTTTTCATCAAAGTGAATTTGTTTTCCATTTACATCTTGAAATTTTTCATGACCTTTTCCAGCTATTAGCAATATATCGTTAGTCTTCATTAAATTGACACCTATTTTAATTGCATCCTTCCTATTTACCTCTTTTATTACTTTATTTTGAAATTTTTCAGGGATTCCTTTGTACATTGAATCAATAATTTTTATAGGATTTTCAAACCTTGGATTGTCTGAGGTAAGAATTACTTTGTCACTTTCGTGCGACGCAATTTTTCCCATAATTGGTCTTTTTGATTCATCTCTATTTCCACCACAACCTATAAGAGTAATTAATCTTTCATTCTTTGACCTTAGTTTATTAATTGACTTTAAAACATTCATTAATGCATCTGGAGTATGCGCATAATCAATTATTATAAATCTATCTTTAAATAGATTTATAATATCAAATCTACCAGATACATTTTTCAGCTTACTTAAACTAGATAATACTTCTATATCATTTAATTTTAATAATAAAGCAACTGAATAAACAGCAATTAAATTTGATATATTGTACTCTCCGGTTAATTGGGTCCAAAAATCACTATTCCCAATTTTAATTTGAGTTCCTAATAAACTCATTTCCATTATTTTACCTTTGAAGTCAGCGTCAGATTTTAAACCATAAGATTTTATTAAAGCCAATGAATTTTGAATCATGAAAGCTGAGTTTTTATCATCGTTATTGACTAATGCAATAGATTTTCTTGATAAATTATCAAAAAAGATTTTTTTAGTATCTCTATATTTTTTGTAAGTCTTATGGTAATCTAAATGGTCGTGACTTAAATTTGTAAATACTGCTATATGAAAATTTTGGCCGTAGACTCTGTATTGATCAATTCCATGAGAAGAAACTTCCATAAAACAATACTCTACTCCGTTTTTGATCATTTCACTTAAATAGTAATTTAATTTTAAAGAGTCAGGAGTAGTATTTTTTACTTCATTTATAATATTTGAATACTTAACATTAAGAGTAGAAATTAAACCAACTGAATAACCTAATGTATTAAATAGCTCATACATTAGAGTTGCACAAGTTGTTTTTCCATTTGTACCTGTAATACCAATCAACTTTATTTTTTCAGATGGATATTCATAAAAATTATTTGAGATAATTGCCAAACATTTTTTAATATTTTCAACTTTGATATAGGTCACCTTGTTGTCAATTTCTCTTGGAAAATTTTCACTCACAATAACAGAGGCTCCATATTCAATTGATTGATTTATAAAATCATTTCCATTATAATTAGATCCATTTATTGCAACAAACAAATAATTTTCTTTCACTAATCTAGAATCAGAAGTAATCATACAAACTCCCTTATCCATCATTCCAATAGTAGAATCTATTGATACTCCATAAAGTATTTTTTTAAGATTCTTCATTTTTTATTTTTTTTAAATGACTAAAATTTGGACCAATTGAATTTGAAAAACTGTTTATCTTATATCTGTAGGTATCTTTATTAATCAAAAGAAAGTTTTTAAAGGTCTTTCTTTTAGATACCTCAGGTGATACGAATATTTTTTTTTGATATTTATCTTCAAAATTTTCTTTCTTTATTGTCCTCACTATTGGCGTTCTATTATAGATTTTTTTTGCAATTCTTTTAAAAACTGGGGCAGCAACTTTTGACCCATAATAACCTTTATTCTTATTGGGTTTATGAATCACAACTATACATGAATAAATTGGATTCTCTGATGGAAAATACCCAACAAAACTAGATATATATTGTACATCTCCAATTGAATATCCTACTTGACATGTTCCTGTTTTACCTGAAATACTAAATAGATTATCCTTAATATTATGAGCTGTACCCCACTTTTTATCAACTACATTGAACATCATTTTTTGAATTTTTTTTAATGTTGGTTTTGAACATATTGAAGGATTTAAAATTTGTTTTTCAAAAATTGTTGGTTTCATTTTAGAATAACCTTTTATCTTATTTATAAACCTGGGCTTTAACATTTCACCATTATTAGCAATTGCATTATAAAGGGTTAAAATTTGTAATGGTGTTAATAAAACTCCGTATCCAAATGACATCCAAGGAAGACTTAATCCATTCCAGTTTTTGTCTGAAGGGTGTGGTAATTTTGGTTTAGCCTCACCTTTAATTGGGATATCTAAAATTTTGTTTATTCCAATATTATAAAGTCTATCAACAAAATCTTGTGGATTTTTTTTATAATTATCATTAATTATTTTAACTACTCCCGTATTTGATGAAACCTCATATATTTTAGAAACTGTTATTTCCCCATAACCCCCTTTTTTTGAATCTTTAATTTTACTATCATAAAAGGTTAATATTCCGTTTCCAGTATCAACAATATCATTTTCATCTACAAAATTATCCTCAAGTGCCGCTATCAAAGAAAAAGTCTTAAAAGTAGATCCTGGTTCATGAGCTTCTCCTATTGCGTAATTTAACTTTTCATAGTACTTACCATTTTTTGTTTTTCCAAGATTTGAAATCGCCTTAATTTCTCCAGTATTAGTTTCCATTACTATTGCACATCCATGATCTGCTTCAAATTTTTCAAGTTGATTTAATAATTCATGATGAACGATATCTTGTATATTTATATTTATTGAGGAATATAAATCATATCCCTCAGTTGGTTCTTTTTCATTATTATCATTTATTGGTTTCCACTGGTTGTTAGCAATTTTTTGTTTTAACCTTCTGCCATTTTCACCCTTAAGTAGATGACTAAATGCTCCCTCCAAGCCAACTCTAAAATAATTACCTGAAGGATCTTTAAGTTCATATCCTATTGTTCTTTCAGCAATTTTTCCAATTGGATGCGCTCTTACAACTTTAGATTCAACAATTAAACCTCCTTTGTATGAGGGTAAATTGAATATTGGTAAGGTCTTAACTTTTTTGTAATCAGAATAATTTACATTTCTTTCAATTAACAAATATCTATTAGATCTTAATATTCCCTCTTTTAATAAATTTAAGTAGTATGATTTTGGTTTTTTAAAAATCTCACTTAAACCCTTTGAAAGTTCATTAATAGAATTATTTATTAATTTTTGTGACGCCACTTTAGAATCCCATCTAATCTCATATTTTGTGACAGAAGTAGCCAAAAGACTATTGTCATCAGAATAAATATTCCCCCTACTTGCTTGTATTTCAAAATTTTTTAGTGTTCTTTCCTTAGCTAACTTTTTATAATATGAACCCTCATGAATTTGTATGTAAAAAATTTTAAAAATTAAAAAAAATGAAAAAATAAGAACGCCAAATGATATAATAAATAATCTAATTCTTATCTTTTGAAACTTGTTTTCCATTTAATTTTCGTAAACTATTTTTATTGGAGGTTTATTTGCCGGTTCAAGATCTAAATGACTCAATTTTAGAGATATTTTAGATTCCATTTTTAACTGTATTAATTCAGATCTTTTATCAATAAATTCATTTTTCAGTTCGTTAATATTCTCATTTAATTTGGCAATCTTAAAAATTTTATTTTCTGCACTATGGCCAGAGTAAATCATTATTAATGCTAATAATGAAACAAAGATTATTATCCTCCAGTTTTTTAATGAATCATCATTTAGTAAAAAATTCAAATTTAAAAACGATAAAAAATTCTTCATATTTTTTCTGCTATTCTAAGTTTTGCACTTCTAGATCTAGAGTTATCTTTTAATTCATCTTGATTTGGAACTAAAAATTTTCCAATAGTTCTTAAAGAATTTTTTTTATTTCCAAAAAAATCAGTTTGAGGGTTTTTATCAAACACTCCATTTTTAAAAAAATTTTTAACTAATCTATCCTCAAGTGAGTGATAAGTAATACAGACAATTCTTCCTTTATCTCTTAAAATTTTCACAGATTGTGAAAGAAGTTTTTGAATTGAATCCAATTCATTATTTACCTCAATTCTAATAGCTTGAAAAACTTTTGAAGCGTATTTTCTAAAAAATCTTGAAGGGGTTAAAGGTTTGATTATATTGATTAAATCGCGAGTTGTAGTTATTGGGCTAATTTTTCTATTAGAAATTATTACTGAAACCAATTTTCCAACTGGGGTGATTTCACCATAAGTTTTAAATAATAATTTTAACTTTCTTTCAGAATAATTATTAACAATATCAAAAGCATTAATTTTGTCTTGCTGATTCATTCTCATGTCAAGAGGTCCGTTAAATCTTATTGAAAATCCCCTTGAAGGAGTGTCAATTTGATGTGATGATATACCAAAATCTGCAATTATTCCATCAACTGAAAAAATTCCATTTAAGTTTAAATCCTTTTTTAAATAAGTAAAATTTGAATTTATAAATTGAAATCTTCTATCATCTATTAAATTTTTAATTACGTCTTTATCACAATCGAAAGAAAATAATTTTCCTTTTTCAGAAATACAATTTAAAATTTCTTTTGAATGCCCTCCTCCACCAAAAGTTGTATCAACATAAACTCCGTCTGTATTTGTAATAAGACTTCTAATTGATTTTTTTAAAAGAACAGGTTTATGATATTTCATCCTCTTTATTTTTGTCTCCCATAACCTCTTCTGCTAAAGATGGAAAGTCTAATTTTGCTTCACTTATTGATTCTTCATACTTTTCTTTATCCCATATTTCAATAATATTAATAACTGATGATATTACTGTATTTTTAGATATGCCAGCATGATTTAATAAATCCTTGGGAATCAATAATCTACCCGATGAATCAATTTCAATTAGTTTTACCCCAGCTGTAAATCTTCTTATAAAATCAACATTTTTTTTATTAAACCTATTCAATTTATTTATTTTGAGCATTAAAAGCTCCCATTCATCTTTTGGATACATTTCTAAACATGAGTTAAAAACAGATCTTTTCAAAACAAAACCTTTATTAATATTGACAATTAACTGTTTTTTTAAAGCCACTGGAAGCATTATTCTTCCCTTAGGATCAGCTTTACACTCATATGTACCAATCAGATGTTGCATTTATATGGTATACAAGATTTTATTCAAATATAAAATTATTTTCCCACAATTATCCACTTTTTACCACATTGTTAATAATTTTTTTTATTTTTCAAATCAAAACTCTTCAAAATTTAGCTGCCAGAATCTTTTAATAATGTATATATTTGAATATTAACAAAAAGAGAATGGAAGAAAATATAATTAGTGAGGGGAAATTTAATTATGTTGAATTTGGCGAGGGAAATCCTATTGTTATACTTCATGGATTAATGGGTGGCCTAAGTAATTTTAGCGGAGTTATTGATTTTTTTCCAAAAAATAAATACAAAATTATAATTCCAAAACTACCTCTTTATGATTTACCAGTGAGTGATACTAAAATCAAAACATTTGCTGATTTCCTTAACGATTTTATTGAATTCAAAAAATTAAAAAAAGTTATCCTATTAGGAAATTCTCTCGGTGGTCACATTGCTCTTGTATATTCAAAGTACCATGGTAATTCAGTAAATGGACTTGTTTTAACTGGAAGTTCAGGATTATATGAAAATTCCATGGGTGACAGTTATCCTCAGAGAGGAAATTATGATTACATAAAAAAGAAAAGTGAAGAGGTTTTCTTTGATCCTAGAATTGCTACTAAAGAAATTGTTGATGAAGTTTTTGAAACTGTTAACAATAGAGATAAATTAATAAGAACCTTAGCAATTGCTAAAAGTGCTATAAGACACAACATGTCAAGTGATCTTCCTAAAATGAATATTTGTACCGCAATTGTATGGGGTGAGAATGATACTGTAACTCCTCCTAATGTTGCAAATGAATTTCATAAACTTCTACCTTTATCAACCCTATATTGGATTAAAGAATGTGGTCATGCGCCCATGATGGAACACCCTGACAAGTTTAATTCAATTCTCCTCAAATGGCTCAATGATAATAAATTATAAATAATTGAACTTTGATTAAAAGTGCTGAATTTATTGTAAGTAATACTAAAATTGAACATTGTCCTACAGATTTAATTCCTGAGTACGCTTTTATTGGTAGATCAAATGTTGGCAAATCCTCTCTTATCAATATGATCTGTGATAGAAAAAATATCGCAAAAATTTCTAAAGTACCTGGAAAAACTAAAGTTATAAATCATTATAAAATTAATGACTCATGGTTTTTAGTAGACTTGCCAGGTTATGGGTACGCAAAACTCTCCAAAAATTCAATCAAAAAAATTAATTCTACTATCGAAAACTATTTCTTAAAAAGAAAACAACTTTTAGCAGCATTTCTTTTGATTGATATCAGACACAAATGCTTAAATATTGACTTAAATTTTATGAAATGGTTGAATCAAAATTTAATACCATTTGACATAATTTTCACAAAAGCCGATAAATTAAAATCTCATGAAATAGAAAATCATAAAAATAATTATATAAATTGCTTATTGAAATTTTGGTCTAAAACTCCCAAAACATTTATAACTTCATCAAAAAAAAACATTGGAAAAAATGAAATTATTAATTATATAGAAAAACTAAATTCTGAGTTCACTAACTGAAATTTATTTTTTTAAATCCATTTTTTCAGCAAAAAAATCTGAAAAATCTTTAATTGTTAAAGACATTTTCTCGTCTCTTGTGGCCTTTAAAAAAGTATCAGACATACTTCTTAAAATTTGATAATAAAATATTTTCATGTGATCTAAGGGCATATCTTTAACCCACAAATCAATTTTTAATGTTTCCATTTTTTTAGAATCCCAAAGTGATAAAAATATTGCTTTAGCCTCCTCACTACTTTTATCTCCATCATCAGAAGACCATAGTATTTTTTCTGGAATATTATTTTCATCTAATCCTACATCTATTTCAATTTTTTTATTATTATTCATTTTATTTTAAAGGTTTATATTTTGAATATTGAAAAATTTCAAATTCCGATTTTTTTAAAACTTCAGATAAACTTACAGTCGGGTTATTTTTTACATATGACTTAACTATATTCCAACCAATCCATTGACCAATTTTTCCGGGGCTTTCACGATCTAATTCCAGATAGAATTTTGAAAATGGAGCAGGGTTTATAAATCTATTTACCAATTCTCTGTTAGTGTCATATAAAAGTTTATTTTCAATAAAATATTTCCAAATAAATATCTCATTTTCTTTTGCCCATCTTAGTTTTTCTTCATTAAATCCAAATTTAGTTTTTTCATTATTATTTGGTAATAAAAGATCTTTTAAATAATGTTTCTTCCCATGATATATAATTTCTGAGAGAAAAGTTCTATCATTTGTTTTTTTTATGTGATATTTTGAAAATTCTTCAATTATGTGGGATGTTAAAAAATTTAGATCCATTTCATATCTTATATAATTAGGAATACCATCATAAATTTTATTTTTACTTCCTAAATATGTATCAATTGAAATAATTAATAATGAATCATTTAAAATAACCTTATTGTTGTAATCAACATTGTTTGAAACAGTTATTACTCTTGGAATTCTATAATTTGGAAAATAATATTTAATATGCTTAAACATTAGTTTTAGTGGATTAATTATCAATGAATTATTAATTATTTTTTTTGATATTTCATTATTTAAAATTCTGATTAATGTATCATTTCTTCTATTTACCCATACACTGTCACTAAATCTAATTGGAAAAAAAAACGGAAATTTATCTTTTAATGATTTTAGATCATATTTTTCTTGATCATAAAAATATTTATCAAACCTATCTAATTTAACATCAACTGGGATTTCTTTTATTTCACTTGCGTTATTTTGAACTCTATTGCAACTGTAAATTGAAATAATAAATATTATAATTGATTTTTTAAATAAATTCAAATTTGTTAAATTATGTAAAAATTTAAAACAAATTTACATCCTAAAAAAATAGTAAATATGAAATTTGAAAAAAAGATAAGTGATTTTATTATAAATTGGTTGTTAAATTACAATTTAGACAATAAAATGAAAGGCTTTGTTGTAGGAGTATCTGGAGGAGTTGATTCTGCACTTGCCTCAAGTTTGTGTGCAATGACAGGTCTTCCCTTGTTATGTTTAGAAATGGATATTTATCAAAAAAAAGACGAAAAAACTAGAGCTATTAATCATATTAAAAATCTTAAAAAAAAATTTTCAAATGTTGAATTTAAATCAATTGAATTATCAAATACATTTGATGTTTTTCAAAAAAGTGTTGGTGGGGATGAAGAAAATCATAATCATTTGCACAGTTTAGCAAATAGTAGATCAAGATTGAGAATGGTTACTCTATATTACTATGCCTCAATTTATAATTACCTAGTTGTTGGTACTGGTAATAAAGTTGAAGACTTTGGTATTGGTTTTTATACAAAGTATGGAGATGGAGGAGTTGATCTAAGCCCTATAGCAGATTTGATGAAAAGTGAAGTTTTTAAGGTTGCTAAATATTTAGGTGTTTCAGATGAAATTTTAAACGCTCAACCCACTGACGGTTTATGGTCAGACAACAGAACAGATAAAGATCAAATTGGAGCTTCATATGAAGAATTAGAATGGGTAATGAGCATTGAAGATAGAGATAAATATAATCCAAAATCGAATAGAGAGAGTGAGCTCATAGATATATACAATAAATTTAATAATATAAATAAGCATAAAATGCTACCTATACCTATTTGTCATATTCCAAAAAAATTTAAATCTCTTATTAAAAATGATTAACATCATATATATTGAAAAACATCCAATTTCAAGAAAAGGTTTCAGATCTATCTTCAAAAATTCAGATGAAATTAATTTAATTGGAACTTATAAAAGTATTGGCGATGCAGAACTAATTTTAAATAAAAATAAAATAGATGTATTAGTTTTTGGATTAAACTCTATCTCATCTAAAATAAATACCAAAAAAATTTTAAAAATTATTAGCTTAGATTATAATATTTTACTATTTGGTGAGTACAGCCATACTGAAAAAATATACTTTATAAACAAAGGTGTCAAAGGATTTCTCTCAAAAGAAGCAAGTATTAAAGAAATAAGAAACGCAATATATAAACTTAGTAAATCAGAAATTTATATTCCTATGGGAACACCAAATTTAATGAATTACTCAAATAAGAAAAGTATTAAAAGAATTTTATCGAGAAGAGAAAAAGAAGTACTAAATCTTCTTTTTAAAGGAGAAAAAAATTCTTTAATTGCTGACAAATTAAATATTAATCCTAAAACTGTTTACACATATAAACAAAGGGCATTAAAAAAACTAAATGTTAAAGAAATAATTAACGCTTATTCACTGATAGTTTTAGATGACTCTATTTAATTTTTCGGCCAAAACTTTTTTTAATTTTTGATAACTAATAACCTCAGACAAAATACTTTCGTTTTCATCCAATTTATTTAATTTATTTTGAAGGTCACTAATTTTTTTATCTATTAATATTTTTCTGAGAGACAGAATTGTTTCAGTTACCATTTGTTCAATTGAACTTGATTTCTCCTTAACAAAAATACTTTTTGAATCCCATTTATGAAGTTTATATATTTCATCGACCATTAAAATTTCACTTACAAGACCACTTAACTCTGGTGATAAATTATTAACAATTACATCATATGTAACTTTATCATTTGTCTGAAAATTTTCAATTAAAACTTGATATAATTTTTTAAAGTTTTCATCCGTGAATTCAATTTCATCCTCTTGAAGATCTAAAAAAATTTTTTCATATACTTTGGTTTTTATTACAATTTTTTCCTCATCTAACTTACCATCTTGTTTTTTATTAATTATAGTTTCATTGAAATTCTCCTCAAAATCACCATATAAAAGTAATATTTTAATTATTTGATATTCAAGTTCAAAATTTTCACTTTCCTTTTTTGTTGATGATTCCTTATCATTAGTATTTATCAAAAAATTTTCAGATTTTTTACTAATAATCTTAAATTTATTTTTTATCTGAGATAAAGAAGAAAATAGAACCTGGGTTGATATATTCATCACCTTAGAACACTCATTTATATATACTTCAACTTTAATTGGATCTGAAATTTTTGAAATTATTTTAACAATATCATTTATTGTTTTCGATTTTTTTGATGGATCATCTCCATATTTCTTAATTAATTTATCTGCTTTGAAACGGATAAAATCTAAAGAATTTTTTTTAAAGAAATCCAGCACATCATCTTTAGATCTTTTTTTAACAAAATTATCGGGATCTTCAGACTCAGGAAATTGACACACTTTAACATCCATACCCATCTCTAAAATCATCTCTATACCTCTTTCAGATGCCTTTAGTCCAGCTTCGTCTCCATCAAATAAAACAACAATATTATTAGTTACTCTTTTAATTAATAAAATTTGATTGTATGTTAAAGCTGTTCCTGAGGATGAGACAACATTTTTAATTCCTGATTGATGCATTTGAATTACATCAGTGTATCCCTCAACTAAATAACATAAATCATTTTTAACAATATCACTTTTTGATTCAAAAAGACCATATAAAATTTTACTCTTATTGTAAATTTCACTTTCAATTGAATTAATATATTTTGGAACTTTTTTTTGTTCTGAAATAATTCTTCCCCCAAAACCTACTACCCTTCCTGAAAAATTTTTAATTGGAAAAATAATTCTTGATCTGAATCTATCTATAATATTTCCTTTATCAAAAATTGCAAGACCGACCCTCTCAATATATTCATCGGAAAACCCATTTTTAGTTGCATGTAAATAATATGCATTTTTTTTATTAAACGAGAATCCTAATTCAAATTTATCTATTGAAGAATCATTAAAACCTCTTTCTGTTAAGTACGATTTTCCAACTGAAATTCCTTCTAATTCAGAATTTAAATTTTCTCTGTAAAATTTCGATGCATCTTCAACAACAAGATACATACTTTCTCTTCTACTAGCTAGTTCTTTATCTTTAGTATCAGTAATGACTTCTTCAATTTCGATGTTATATTTCTTTGCTAAATATCTAATTGCCTCAGGATACGAAAATTTTTCGTGTTCCATCAGGAATGCAACTGAATTTCCACCTTTTCCACTACTAAAATCTTTCCAAATTTGTTTGGCAGGTGAAACCATAAAGCTAGGTGTCTTTTCATTTGAAAAAGGACTTAAACCTTTAAAGTTTGAACCAGATTTTTTCAAACTTACAAAGTCTCCAACTACCTCTTCAACTTTTGTTGATTGATAAACCTTGTCTATTGTTGTTTTAGATATCAAAATACTTTTATTAAAATTATAATTTTCTTGATATTATATAATTTAAAGTTAACTCAAGCGCATCCCTAAATTTATTCTTTTCAAATTTTTTTAATGATTTAAGTGCTTCATTTTTATATTCATTCATTTTGTTTTCAGCATAGACTAAACCTCCATTTTCTTTAACAAAATTAATGACTTCTTTTACTCTTTTTTTATTTTTATTGTGAACTTTAATTGAGTTTATTAACCACTTTTTTTCTCTTATTTTCACTGAATTTAAGACATAAATCATGGGTAATGTTATTTTTTTTTCTCTTATATCAATACCTACAGGTTTCCCAATTTTTTGATCAGTGTAATCAAATAAGTCGTCTTTAATTTGGAATGCCATACCTGTGTTTAATGCAAATTTAGTTATTGATTTTATATTTTTTTTATTATCAGTTATCGATTGAACTCCCATACGACAACAAGCAATAATCAAACTTGCGGTTTTCTTTCTTATAATTTCATAATAATCAGACTCATTTATATTTAGATCTCTAGATTTTTCAATTTGTAATATCTCACCTTCACTCATTTCTCTGACAGCTTCAGAAATAATTTTCAACAAATCAAAATCATTATTATTAATACATAGTAGAAGACCTTTTGATAGTAAGTAATCACCAAATAATACAGCAATTTTATTTTTCCACAATGCATTTATTGAAAAAAAACCTCTCCTTTCATGACTTTCATCTATAACATCATCATGAACAAGTGTCGCAGTGTGAATTAATTCTACAACTGCTGCTCCTCTATATGTTTTTTCATTCACTTCTTTATTAATTAACTTTGCGCACAAAAAAACTAACATAGGTCTAAGCTGCTTACCTTTTTTGTTTACTATAAAATGTGAAACCCTATTTAGTAAAGCTATATTTGAAGACATTGAATCAAAAAATTTCTTTTCAAATTCATTTAACTCATGATATATAGGTTCCTTTATTTTTTCAGATTGTTTCACTTATTTATATTAATTTATAAAAAATTAGAGGGTTTTCTTGCAAGTTGACCACATGCAGCATTAATATCATTTCCTTTAGAATACCTTATCGTATTAATTATTTTATTTTTATCTAAATATTTTTGATAATTTAAAATTTTTTCTTTTGTAGCTGATCTATAATTTTTGTCACCAATATGATTATATTCTATTATATTAACTTTAGATGGTACTTTTTTACAAAATTTAACTAATTCCTCAATATCCTCTAGGCTATCATTTATATTTTCCCATATTATATATTCAAAAGTTGTAATCTTTCTCACTTTATCATACCAATAAATTAAAGATTTCAAAAGTTCATCTAAATTAATTTTATTAGAAAATGGCATTAGCATTTCTCTTTTTTTTTGAATAGCTGAGTGAAGAGAAATAGCAAGATTAAAATTTACTTTCATATCAGCCATTTTTTTTATAATCTTAGGAATTCCTGCTGATGAAACAGTTATTCTTTTTGGTGAAATTGAAAGCCCATCTTTACTTGAAATTATATCAATTGAACGCATTAAGTTGGAAAAATTTAATAATGGCTCTCCCATACCCATAAATACAATATTAGTTATAGGTTTGTTGAATATTATCAAAGATTGATTATTTAATATGTTTACTTGATCATAAATTTCATAAAAAAATAAATTTCTTTCCTTTTTTAAAGTTGCGGTAGCACAAAAATTACAATCAAGACTACATCCAACTTGTGAAGAAACACATATTGTTACTCTATTTTTTGATGGTATAAGAACAGACTCAATTAGTTTACCATCATATAATTTGATTAAATATTTTACTGTTCCGTCTTTACTTTTAACTTTTGAATCAATTATAGAATAGTTTACAAAAAAATTTTTTTTCAATAAGTCAATTGCTTTCTTAGATAAATTTGTCATTTTACCAAAATCAAGGACTCCTCTTTTCCACAACCATTCATATACTTGATTTGCTCTATAACTTTTTTCATCATTTTTCACAAAAAAAAACTTTAGATCATCTAATGTTATTGATCTAATATTTTTTTTCTCAATATTTTTCATGAATTAATTTCTAGATAATAAGCATAGCGTCTCCATAAGAATAAAAATTGTATTTTTCCTTAATCGCAACTTTATATGCTTCCTTTATAAAATCAGCATCAGCAAAAGCTGAAACCATCATTAATAGTGTAGATTTTGGCATATGAAAATTTGTGATCATACAATTAGCTATAGAAAAATCATAGGGAGGGAAAATAAATTTATGTGTCCATCCGTTGTACGGATTTAATGTTCCCATCGAGGAAACTGAGCTCTCTAAACCTCGCATGACTGTTGTTCCAACAGCACAAACTTTTTTCTTATTTTGTATTGCATGATTAACTTTTTTAACAGACAAATCATTGATTATCAATTCCTCAGAATCCATTTTATGTTTTGATAGATCCTCAACTTCAACAGGATTAAAGGTGCCCAATCCAACATGTAGGGTTATCTCAGCAAAATCAACTCCTTTGATTTCAAGTCTTTTCATGAGATGTTTAGAAAAATGTAAACCGGCTGTCGGCGCTGCAACAGCTCCCTCATTTTTTGCGTATATAGTTTGATATCTTTCAATATCCTCAGAAATAGGTTCTCTTTTAATATACTTGGGAAGTGGAGTTTGCCCTAAATGTTTTAATTTTTCTCTGAACTCTTGATAATTTCCATCAAATAAAAATCTTAAAGTTCTTCCTCGTGATGTGGTGTTATCAATAACTTCTGCAACTAAGCTGTCATCATCACCAAAGTATAATTTATTACCAATTCTAATTTTTCTTGCTGGATCAACTAAAACATCCCAGAGCCGTTGTTCCTCATTGAGTTCTCTGAGAAGAAAGACTTCAATTCTTGCACCAGTTTTCTCTTTGTTACCGAATAATCTTGCTGGAAAAACTTTTGTATTATTTAAAACTATAACATCATCTTCATCAAAAAAATCAATTAAATCTTTAAATTTATGATGGTTTATAGACCTTTCCTCTCTATTTAAAACCATTAATCTTGATTCATCTCTATTTTCAGAGGGGAATTCAGCTAACAACTCTTTGGGAATATTATAATTAAAATCGGATAATTTCATTTTTTTTTTTCAAATATACTAACAGTTAATGTCCAAAATCAAATAAATTATTAATTTAAAATAAATTAAATTTTAATAACTTGAAAACCAATTGATTGTAAATCTTTCCAAAAGGCAGGATATGATTTTGTGACTACTTGTTCATTTTTAATTTTTAAATTATTTTTTAATGCTAATGGGGCAAAAGCCATGGCCATTCTATGATCATTATAGGTATCGATCTCAACATCATGTTTAAGATTTTTTTTTGCAATTAAATGTAAACTATCATTTGTTATTTTTACAGACGCTCCAAACTTAGAAATTTCATTTTTAAGTGCTAATAATCTATCGGTTTCTTTGATTTTTAGAGTATGCAAACCATTTAATTCACAATTTATTTTGAGACCTAAACATGTAACTGCTATTGTTTGAGCTAAATCAGGAGTATCATTCAAATTTAAATTAATAAAATTAGGTTTTTGAAATTTTGAGTTTTTGGATAGTAGTAAATTACCGTTTTTAATTTTTGAGACAACTCCTAATTTTTTGTATAATTTTACTAATATTGAATCTCCTTGTAAACTATCAGTTGAAAAAAAAGATAATTTTAAATTAGAAAATCTACTCAAAGCCACAGCACTAAAAAAATAAGATGCGGAACTCCAATCAGATTCAATTTTAATATTTTTTTCTTTAATATCAGTGATGTTTTTTACAAAAATAAAATCACGCTTAATTTCTAAATCTACTCCTATTCTTTTCAAAAATTCAAGTGTTAATTTTACATATGGATAAGAGGTAATTTGTCCACTTAATTTAATCTTTAATCCATTCTTCAATCTAGGTCCAATAAGTAAGAGAGAGGTCAAATATTGACTACTTATATTAGAGGGTAAAATTATTTCACCACCAGAAATATTTTTCCCTTTTATTTTCAAAGGTGGATAACCTTTATTTCCAGTATATTTTATATTTGCTCCGAGTTCATTAAGAGCATCTACCAAAATTTTAATAGGTCTTTCTCTCATTCGTTCAGATCCTGTCAAAACTATTTCTCTACCATCAGATATTGCATAAAATGAGGTAAGAAATCTCATTGCTGTTCCAGCATGACCAATATCAATTATTGACTCATCAGAATTTAAAGCTTTTCGCATAACATTTGAATCATCGGAATTAGAAATATTAGAAAGTGAAATTTTTTTAAATAATTCTTTA
>PACV01000080.1 GCA_002702875.1 Flavobacteriaceae bacterium | reverse complement strand
ATCTTTTTTAATCATTTTTTTATCTTTTTTAATCATTTTTTTATCTTTTTTAATCATTTTTTGATCATTTTTAATCATTTTTTGATCATTTTTAATCATTTTTTGATCATTTTTAATCATTTTTCGATTGTTTTTGATCGTTATTGATTGTTATTGATCAATTTTTTATTTTTTTTTATCAATTTTTTTCGTTTTTCATGATTTTTTGATAGTTTTTGGTCATTTTTTGATCGTTTTTGGTCTTTTTTAGTCTTTTTTTAACTTTTTTATCATTTTATATAATTTTTTTTTTAAATAAAAATTATCATAAATTTTAAAATCGAGTATGCTGATTTTTATTTTTAAATAATAAATAATTAACTTCGTATTTAGAATTAATCTAAATAAGGCGGGAATGAAGAAAATTATATTACTCTTACTTGTTACTCTGTCAATATCTTGTAATAAAAAAAATTTAAATGAGGTTAACTTATACAGTCAAAGACATTATAATGTTGACAAAAAACAATATGAAAATTTTGAGAAACTAACTGGAATAAAAGTTAATGTTGTTAAAGCAAATGCAGATGAACTAATTGAGAGATTAAAAAACGAAGGTAAAAATAGCCCAGCTGATTTATTTATAACAGTTGATGCAGGTAAATTATACAAAGCAACAGAACTAGGATTACTTCAAAAAATTGATTCTGAAATTATAAATAAGAACGTTGATCCAAAACTTATGGATCCAAATGGCTTTTGGATTCCAATCACTTTCAGATCAAGAATAATTGTTTACAGTAAAGACAGAGTGAAAAAAGAGGATTTAGACACTTATGAAGACTTAGCTAATGAAAAATGGAAAGGAAGGATTTTAGTAAGATCATCCTCTAATTCATACAATCAGGCTCTCTTATCATCTATTATTGCTAATCATGGCTTAGATTTGGCTTTGGAGTGGTCTAAAAATATTGTTCAAAATTTTGCAAGAGATCCAAAAGGAAATGATAGAGATCAAGTGAAAGCAATTGCTGCAGGTCAAGGCGATTTAGCAATTGTAAATTCATATTACATTGGTCTTCTTTTATCCTCTGAAAAAGAAGAGGAGATAAAAGCAGGAAAATCGATAAAGGTATTTTTTCCAAATCAAGGAGAGGGTCAAACTGGAAGTCATATAAATGCCTCTGGAATAGGTCTTACAAAAAATTCTCCAAATAAATTAAATGCTATTAAATTATTGGAATATCTTACAAGCATTGAAGCTCAGGAAACATATGTTAATACTAGCTTTGAATATCCTGCCAACCCAAATGTTCAACCACACGAGATTGTTAAAGAATGGGGAGATTTTAAAAAGGATAGTCTTGATCTTAACAATTTGGGTAAGTTTAGAGAAGATGCAATATTAATTTTTGATAAGGCTGGTTGGAAATAAATAGTTTTTTAAAATTAGAATATAAAAGATGGACTCTAGGTAATTTAATTCTTAGTCTACTTATTTTATTACCATTATTTACACTACTCTACAAGTTTATTTTTTTCGATGGCTCCTCTTTCAAACATATATTTGAAAACTTAATTTTTGACTACACAATAAATACATTTTATTTGACTCTGATAACATGTTTTTTTAGTCTGATTTTTGGGATTTTCCCTGCATGGATTATTAGCAATTATAATCTAAAAGGTAGATTATTTTATGATCTTCTTTTATTTTTACCACTTTCTATTCCTTCTTATATCATGGCATTTACTTACAGTGATATATTAAGTTTTACTGGACCCGTTCAATCATTCTTCAGAGACAACCTTCCTCAAATTTCAAATTTTTTAAATAAAGACTTTTTACAGATAGAATTTTTAGGAATTTTATTGGCATTAGCACTGTTTCCTTATGTATATACTGCATCGAGGATATCCTTTAGTTATTTAGGGTCTAACTATGTTAATTTGTCAAAAAATCTTGGCCTATCGTCATTTCAAACTTTTTTTAAGGTTATATTACCTTTATCAAAACCAGCTATTTTGTCGGGTTTGTTTTTAGTTATTATGGAGGTTTTGAATGAATATGGAGCTGTGAAATATTTTGGTGTTAATACTTACACGACAGGTATTTTTAGATCTTGGTTCTCAATGGGAGACCCAGACTCAGCAATTCAACTTGCATGTATTCTTCTATTTTTAGTTCTCTTTTTATTTGTTTTTGAAAATAAATCTAATTCCAAAAAAAAATTTCACTTTAAGGTAAATTCCAAAATTCAAAAGCTAAATTCAATTGGAAAAGGTAAAAACTTTATATTTCATTTAATTTGTTTTTTTCCCTCTTTCTTTGGATTTATTATACCATTTTGCTACATATTATTTAATTCTATTTCAATAATTGAAAAAACAGATCTTTTTGAGTTACTAAAACTAATATTTAACAGTGTTGGAATTTCTGTTTTTTCCTCTTTTTTAATAATTATTATTTCAATTATTTTTTTATTCACTGAAAAATTGACAAAATCAAAACTAAACAGTTTTATAAGTCAATTGATATCCCTGGGATATGCAATTCCAGGAGCAGTAATTAGTCTAGGGTTAATTATATTATTTTCGGGTATACAAAATAATTTTTTTTCAATCACGATAATTGGCTCGTTCTTTCTTTTGGTTTACGCTTATATAGTTAGGTTTTTAGCTGTTGGGATTTCACCGATCAAGTCAAATTTAATTAAACAACCAGATTCTCTAAATGATACAGCGAAAAACCTGGGACTTGGTCCAATTAAAATTTTTCAAAAAATTCAATTGCCAATAAGTAAATTGGCACTTATTAGTGCTTTTACAATTACTTTTGTTGATTTGTTAAAAGAACTGCCTATAACTTTAATTTTAAGACCATTCAATTTTGATACTTTAGCAACTCAAACGTATCAATTTGCAATTGAAGAGATGTTAATTGAATCAAGTATATATTCTCTATTTATAATTTCAATAGGTTGTATAATGTTATTAATTTTAAAAAGAAATTTAAACAAAGATTTGGATGTATCTTGAGATAAATAACCTAGTTAAATCCTATGATTCTAATTCAACCATAATTAAGAATCTATCTCTTACTGTTGATAAAGGAGAATTCATATCATTTATAGGAGAAAGCGGATCAGGAAAATCTACATTTTTGAAATGTCTATCTGGTCTTGAAAAAATTAACTCTGGATCAATAAAATTAAATGGAAGAGTGATAAATAATGAAAACATTTTTATCAAACCTCAAAATAGAAATATAGGTTTTGTTTTTCAAGATTATCCTTTGTTCCCACACTTAAATTTATATGATAATATAACTTTCAATTTAAATAAAGAATTTTATGAAAAATTTAATTACATAATTGATTTAACAAATCTTAAAAATCTTTTAAAAAGGTATCCATATGAATTATCTGGAGGAGAGCAACAAAGAGCATGTATTGCAAGAGCACTAGTTAGGGAACCAGACTTGCTGTTACTTGACGAGCCTTTTAGTAACTTGGATAAATCAATAAAAAAAACAATCAAAGATGAAATTTATAATATTATAAGTGAAACTAAAACAACATCCATTTTAGTAACACATGATATAAATGACTGTCTTGATATATCTGATAAAATTTTAATTTTTAAAGCTGGATTAATTCAACAGTTCGACGATCCAGTAAAAATGTATTGCGAGCCTGCAAATTGTTATTGCGCTGAAATACTTGGAGATTTAAACAAAATAAATCTGAATAACAAAGAATACTTTATAAGGCCTGAGAAATTAAAAATATGTACCAAATCTAATTACGAATTTTTAGCTCATAAGTCGTCATTTCAGGGTAAAAATTATATTATTGAAGGAGAATTAATGGGTGAAAAAATTAAAATATTTTCTGAAATTGCTTTAAAAAAAAATGAAAAAGTATTTATTGATTTTAATAAAAATGACCTAATTTATTTTGATTCTCTTTGTAAGAGTTATTTTAAATAAATTTATTTTAAAAAAAATTTTTACTCAATTAAATTTAGTAGATTTGGAAACTTTAAATTGAAAAATGGACATTTCATCAATAGATCTTATTGTCTTTGCATTATACGCAATTTTAATACTTTCAATTGGTTTATACGTTTCGAGAGAAAAAAAAGGTCAATCAAAAAGTGTTGAAGATTATTTCTTAGCAGGTAAATCATTACCTTGGTGGGCTATTGGAGCCTCACTAATTGCAGCTAATATTTCTGCAGAGCAATTTATTGGCATGTCTGGATCTGGCTTTGCTCTCGGATTAGCAATTGCCTCATATGAATGGATGGCTGCGATAACCCTTTTAGTTGTGGGGAAATTTTTTCTACCAATTTTTATTGACAAAGGTCTTTATACAATTCCAGAGTTTATTGAAAAAAGATATAGTACGAACTTAAAAACAATTTTAGCAATTTTTTGGATAGCACTATTTGTTTTTGTAAATCTTACAACAGTTCTTTTTTTAGGAGGTAAAGCTATTGATACAATTGTTGGGAATGGTGATGGTTCAATTTTACTTAATAGCATTATTGGGCTTGGGCTTTTTGCAGCAGCTTATTCTCTTTGGGGTGGTTTAGCAGCTGTTGCCTGGACTGATGTAGTTCAAGTTGTTTTATTGATATTTGGAGGACTTTTAATGACTTATTTTGCACTTACTAATGTTACCGAATCTGGAAATTTTATTGAAGGTTTAAAATATATATATGAAAAGGCTCCTGAAAGGTTTTCAATGATTTTATCTAAAGGCGAGATTATTACACCAAATGGTAGAGACGCATGGTTTGACCTACCAGGTATTGCAGTTTTAATTGGTGGAATGTGGGTTGCTAACCTTTATTATTGGGGTTTTAACCAGTATATTATTCAAAGAACTTTAGCAGCTAAAAGTTTAGAGGAGGGTCAAAAAGGAATTGCATTTGCCGCATTTTTAAAACTTATAATTCCAATTATAGTTGTTCTTCCAGGAATAATAGCATATGTGATGAATTTAGATGAAACTGGAAGTTTAACTAGAGAATCTATTGATAAAGGTTTTATTGGCTCTGCTGGGAATATTGCAAATGACAATGCGGCTCCATGGTTGATTAAAAATTTTATTCCAACTGGTATTAAAGGATTAATTCTTGCAGCCTTGTCAGCTGCGATAGTTTCTTCACTAGCCTCAATGATAAATTCAACATCCACAATTTTTACAATGGATATTTACAAATCTGCAATTAATAAATACGCTAACGATAAAAAATTAGTTTTTGTTGGAAGATTAACTGGTTTAATTTCTTTAATTATAGCAATGGTTATTGCACCAAAACTTGGAAGTCTTGGTCAAGTCTTTCAATTTATTCAAGAGTACACTGGAGTTGTTAGTCCAGGAATATTAGCAGTTTTTTTAATGGGTTTATTCTATAAAAAAGCTACGAACAATGCTGCTATTTGGGGTGTTATTTTATCTGTTCCTATTGCAATGTATTTTAAATTACATAGATGGTCTGATATACCAATTTTTATAAAAGATATCCCCTTTATGCATCAAATGATGATAACATGTATTGGAACCATTCTAATAATTTATTTAATTAGTTATTTTGAGGGAAATAAAGATAATCCAAAAGGTATCAAGTTGACAAAACAACTTTTTGAAACATCTCCATCCTTTAATATTTCAGCTACGATTATCCTTTTAATAACTACTTTTTTATATGCGATATTTTGGTAGTTTTTTAAAATTTAATGTTTAAAATCATTTTGTATATTTAGATAAAAAAAATAATTATTATGAATGCACTTAATGCCTCAATTTTAAATTCTTTCGTCCTTATCCTCATGAGCTTGTGGGGATACCTTTCGTCAGAAACCCCTTCACCTACAGCTCTAATACCACTTTTTTTTGGTGTTATAATTTTACTTTGTTTTAAGGGAATAAAAAATCATAACAAAGTGATTTCTCATATCGCCGTTTTATTAACCCTAATTGTTTTACTTGCCCTTTTCATGCCATTAATGGGCTCAGTAAATAGAGGTGACACACTAGCTACAACAAGAATTTCAATAATGATTTTAACCTCAGTGATATCAATGATTGCTTTTATTAAAAGTTTTATTGAAGCGAGAAAGAACAAATCATGAAAAAATTCCTTATTGATGGAATAGCTATTTTTATTGGTATTCTTGCATCATTTTCAGTTGAAAATTACAGAGAAGATATTGAAGAAAAATCGATTCTTAATGACTCCGTTATTACACTAGGTGAGGAAATATCAAATAATGTTGAATACACAAAGGAACACCTTACTCAGGTTAAAAATATAGAATATGTAACCAAATACATAATTGATAATTTCTACACTTTAAAAGTTGAAGATTTACATTCAATTCATAACAACAACCCTTTTTTACACAGTTTTGATATTGATGGTAAAATCAAATATATTAAACAATATAATGATAGAGACCTACTTGTTTTTTTTTATGCTTGGCTTGCTTGGGAACCTGAAAATATTTTTTTTCAATCAATGTTAAATTCTGGGGCACTTTTAAAAATTAAAAATCAAAAATTACGAAGAGAAATTGAATCTATATACACAAGACAAGAAGAAAGAGTCAATGGAATGGCAATAGTTACACGAAATAATGGAACGCCTGCTATGGAATGGTTCACAGAAAAAGAAGATTTATATAAAAGTGATATTTTATTAAAAGATATATTTTACAAACATAGAGATCAAAAATTAAAAAATATCATGAAAAAAAAGTCAGGAACTTTAAAAAATAGGATAATAGACTTAGAAAATTATCTTCAGTCACTCCAAAATGTTGTAAAATTAATTAGCACAGAATATAAAAAACTAGAGTAAACTCTAAAAAGATGTGTCATTACTTTCTAAATTAAGTTCTTCAATCCAAATATTTCTGTACAAAACCTCATGACCCTCAGATTGTAACTTTAATCCACCTGGTTTTGGCGTTATACCAAATCCATTATTATTTCCTCCGTCAAGACCTGAGAAAGGTCCTCCCCAAACTTTTTTGATACTAACATTGTCATGAACTAATTTATTATTAAAATATACTGTTACATTGGGTTGTTCAACTATTGAGTCATTGATAAATCTTGCAGCTCTGAATTTAATATCATAAGCATTCCATTTACCAAGTCCCCTGTAAATAGAGTATGGTGAAGATTTTTCGTTAATAACGGCACCTATTCCGTGTTTTGTTGAATCTCCATCTTTTATTTGAATTTCATACCTATTTTGTAGATAAACACCACTATTGCCACCTTTATTTTTTATTAAAAATTCGATGTGAAGTCTGAAATCTTTATATTTTCTGTTTGTTACAATATCTGCAGTTCCATATTTACCTCCTAAGGCAACAGAATCGAAAGTATTTAAAACTGTTCCAACGTCAACAGGATCTTTAACAATTTTCCACTTAATTGGAGGTTTTGCAATCAATCTAGGTCCATCCCAGTAAGACCATTTGCTATCCAATATTTCTCTTGATCCGTCAAATAAAATTTCTGATCCCATCGGAGGGGTCAATCCTAAATTATAATCAAATTTTTTACTTGTTTGATTACACGAGAATAAGACAATTGAAAAAAATGTAAAAAATCTAGCTATCATATGTTCTAATTTAAAACTTTATTAAAAAAATATACAATAATTTTTCGAATTCTAAATTTATTTAGATTTAATAAAAATAATTTGCTAAAATAAAAAATATATTCGTTATTTGTAATCAATCTAAATAAGAAATATAATTATGAAAAAATATGTATTGCTTCTTGCAATTTTTATTGCAATTAGCTCGTGTTCAAAAGATGAGTATGCAGGCCCAGCCTCTGATGCATCTTACATTGTAAAAGAAGTTGATAAAATCGTTGAGGTAGTCAAGGAAGTACCAACAACAGTTACAGTTAATGTTCCTACACCGGTTGCTCCACCTGACTATGATTTCAACAGAAAAGGAGTTTCAACTGTATATTATACTGGCCAAACAAATAGATTAAAGATGGCTGCTGCACTTGGAGCTGCAATGAACTCAAACACTTCAACCAAAGAAAAAATTAATAATATGTTTAATAATGGTGAAGGATTTGATGACGCCACATTAAATGGTACTGGTAAAAAGGTTGGAAACAAAACTGGAGCTTATGGTTCAGCTACTGTAAAACCAATTTTTGATACATGGATCACAGATTTTGTTGATAATGTTATTCCAGCTTGGAATAATGACGCAGCAAAAGGTGTGGCAGGGAAATATACAGATCCCGGCGAAGGGGGAAGATCAGTATATATCAATAAGCAAGGTAAAGAATACAACCAGCTATTTATGAAAGGGCTAATTGGTGGTATGGCAAATGATCAAATTATTAATGGTTATTTATCTAAAACTAAACTAAATAGCGTTAAAGACGACAATGATAATGGAGTTTTCGGTTACACTTCACCTGGTTCAGCAGAACCTAATGTAACGAAAATGGAACATTATTGGGATGAGGGCTTTGGTTACTTATACGGCTTAGATAATCAAACTGATCCAAAACTTGGCGCTTCAGGAGATGTTTTATTAAATAAGTATTTGAAAAAAGTAAATGCAAGCGATGAGCCTGGTATAGCTAAGAAAATCTATGATGCTTTTACATTAGGTAGAGCTGCTATTACTGCAAAAAACTATACATTAAGAGATGAACAAGCTGATATAATTAAAGTTGAACTTTCAAAAGTAATTGGATACAAAGCTGCATATTACATGTACAGTGGTGGAGCCAATATCGAAGCTGGAAAATGGGCCAATGCTCATCATGCGCTTTCTGAAGGTTATGGTTTTATCTTAAGTCTTCAGTATACGCAGAAAGCTGACGGAACTCCATATATGGATAACGCTGCTGTTAATGCATTGCTTGCAGAACTTGACAAAGGTGACGGTTTTTGGGATCATACAAAAGCTACACTTGGAGTACTAGGAAAACAAATTTCTGATGCTACAGGATTAGTTCCTCAAAATGCTTACTAACCTATGAATAAGAAATAAGTATAATTTGATTCAAATAGCGGTGACTTTGTTGCCGCTATTTCTTTTAAAAAAAAAAATGAAAAAAATTTATTACATACTATCGTTAATGATCTTTTTCTCTTGTGGAAAAGATAGTCTTTCTGACACTCAAACAAAACTTGTTGATGTAACACCAACTATATCAGAAACTTCTGAATCAGATACTACTGACTCTGCTACAACTGATGGCAATTCTTCATCTTCTGATGACGAAACAACTTCTGATGATAGCTCATCATCAGATAATTCTGAGTCCCAAACTTTTGACAGAAAAGCTCTTTTAACAAATTGGGCAAACAACATTATCATACCCTTGTATGAAAACTTCAATACAAACTTAACAGCTCTAAGTGATGAGATTACAAAATTTAATGAAACTCCTAATTTAGATAATTTGAAATTAGTTAGAGAAAAATGGTTAGATGCATATAAATCTTGGCAACATGTTGAGATGTTTAACTTAGGAAAAGCAGAAGAAACTTATTTTCAATCAAAAATGAATGTATACCCTTCTGACAAAGAACGAATTGAAAGAAATTTAACAAACGAAACTTACAATCTTGATAATCCTAATAATAATGATGCTCAAGGTTTTCCAGCTCTAGATTACATGCTTTATGGCTCTGATGAGAGCGATGAAAAAATAGTCGATAAATACTTATTAGAAAACAAAAAATATAATACTTATCTATCTAGTCTTATTGACAAAATGGTTTCTAATACTAGTGTTGTAGTTAATGACTGGAATCAAAATAAAGATACTTACATTAACTCAACAGAGAATACATCAACATCTAGCATAAATAAAATAACCAACGATTTCATTTACTACTATGAAAAACTTTTTAGAGCTAATAAAATTGGAATACCAGCAGGTGTTTTTTCTGGCTCTAAACTACCTGACAGAGTTGAAGGCTATTACAGTAAAATTTATTCCAAAGATCTAGCACTTGAGGCTATGAGTGCAATTGAAAATTTCTTTGTGGGTAAAAAATACAACTCAGAGGAAAAAGGTGAGAGCTTAGAAAGCTATCTCAATTTTCTAAATTCTGAAAAAAATGGTACAAGTTTAAGTGAATCTATAACAGATCAATTCAAAGTTGCTAAAGAAACAATTGATAAATTAAATAATGATTTTGCTTCTCAAGTTAATGAAGATAACAACAAAATGTTAGTTGCATATGATGAGATTCAAAAAGGAGTTGTATTTATGAAAACTGACATGTTACAATCACTTAGCATTAGCGTAGATTATGTTGATGCTGACGGAGATTAAAATCTAAAAGAAATATCTTAAAAGTTTGAAAACAATAAATTCATATTTATCAAAATCTTCTGATTCTAGTCCGCTTGTAGTCTTTAGAATTGCTTTTGGGATTTTAATGTTTATAAGTATGATTAGATTTTGGCTAAAAGGCTGGATAGAGGAATTATATATAAATCCTAAATTCCATTTTTCATACTTTGGGTTTGATTGGGTAAAACCATTTGGTGATTTTACATATATTTTATTTATTGTTTGTGCTTTATCATCAATTCTTGTTTCAATTGGTTATAAATATAGATTTTCTATAATCATTTTCTTTTTAAGCTTTACTTACATAGAATTAATGGATAAAACAACGTATCTGAATCATTACTATCTAATAAGTATTTTAAGCTTTTTAATGATATTTTTACCTGCCTCGTCAAGATTTTCCGTTGATTCTTTTAAATCAAAAAAGTCGTATAAGTTAATCCCAAAATGGTCAATTGACTCAATTAAATTGTTAATATGCATTGTATATTTTTACGCTGGCTTGGCCAAAATTAATTCAGATTGGTTAATTGAAGCTATGCCACTTAAAATATGGCTCACTTCTAAATATGACCTGCCAATTATTGGAGAATCTCTTGTGCACCTTGATTGGTTCCACTATTTGATGAGTTGGGGAGGTATGATTTATGATCTTTCAATTCCTTTTCTACTTCTTTACTCAAGAACAAGATTGTTTGCTTTTGTTATGGTGGTTTTTTTTCACCTTTTTACTGTTGTTTTATTTCCAATCGGAATGTTCCCATACATTATGATATTTAGTGCATTAATTTTTTTTAGTTCAAAATTCCACTTAAAAATCATTTTTTTCATCTCATCTTTTTTTAAGAATTTAAATTTTGAAAAATATGAAACCACAAAAAATGTATACTCATTTCAAAAAATTAAAGCTACTTATTTTATTATTTTATTTTTTTTCATTTTTCAAATATTATTTCCACTAAGAAATTTATTATACGATGGAGAACTTTTCTGGAATGAAAGAGGATATAGGTATTCATGGAGAGTTATGTTAATGGAAAAAATTGGATATACTACTCTAAAAATTGAAGACAATGATTCTGGAAAATCATTTTATATAAATAATAGTGACTTTTTAACTCCCTTTCAAGAAAAACAAATGAGTTTTCAACCAGATTTTATAATAGAATATGCTCATCATGTTGGTGACTATTACAAAGAAAAGGGATATGAAAATTTATCTGTATTTGCTGATAGCCATGTGGCTCTAAATGGAAGAAAAAGTCAGAGATTTATTGATCCAAATATAAATTTATACCAACAGAAAAGATCATTAAAAAATTATGAATGGGTTTTACCTTTTAAAGATGAAATTAAGGGTTTTTAATATTTATTTATTTGTTTGTATGAATCTGATTGCTCAAAATAATTTTCAAGGTATTTTGAAGTCAATTGATGGCGAAACAATACCTTTTGTTGAAATATTTTCTGAAAATAAATATATTACAAGCTCNGATTTAAATGGGATTTTTAACATTGNNTCAACTAAAAATGAAATTGAGATATACTTTTTCNTAGACGGATTTTTACACACAAAAAAAATTATTTTAAATCAAGAAGATNTTTTAGAAATAATCATTGAAAAAAAATCAGTAAACCTTAATGAAGTTGAAATAATTGCTAATAAAAGAAAGTCTTTTGTTACTAGAAAATTGAATGATGTTGAGGGAATAACAATAAACGCAGGGAAAAAAAATGAAGTAATACTTGTTGATCAATCCATTGGAAATATTGCTTCGAATAATTCAAGACAGATATATTCTCAAGTACCTGGACTAAACATATTTGAGAATGATGATGCAGGTATTCAATTAAATATTGGAGGAAGAGGACTTAACCCAAATAGATCATCAAATTTTAACACCCGACAAAATGGATATGACATTAGTGCTGATGTATTAGGTTACCCTGAGAGTTATTACACTCCGCCAGCTGAAAGTTTGCAAGAAATTCAAATTATTAGAGGGGCTGCGTCTCTTCAATATGGAACTCAATTTGGAGGTCTTGTTAATTTTATTTTTAAAGAACCTATTAAAGAGAAACCTCTTGAAATTCTTACAAGAAATTCAATTGGAAGTTTTAATCTTTTTACAAATTTTACAAGTTTAAGTGGAACTAATAAAAAATTAAGTTATTACACATTTTTCAATTTTAAAGAAGGAAAAGGGTTCAGGCCCAATTCAAATTTTAACTCAAAAAATATTTTTTTTAATATAAATTATAATATCAATAAAAATTCGAAATTAAAATTTGATATTACTTACTTAAAATATTTATCCAAACAAGCTGGAGGATTATCCGACAAGATGTTTCTAGAGAATCCTTTTCAAAGTAATAGAGAAAGAAATTGGTTTGGTTTAGACTGGCTAATTTATAATCTAAGTTTCTCTCATAAAATTAATTCCAATACAAATCTAAACATTAGCCTTTTTGGTTTAAATGCCAAAAGAAATTCGTTAGGATTTAGAACAAATAGAGTCGATCAAATTGATCCAATTAATGAGAGAGATTTAATTAATGGTGATTTTAATAATTTTGGAGGTGAAATAAGACTCTTGTCAAATTATAAATTCTTTAATTACAAATCTCCATTTCTAATTGGATTAAAAATTTATAATTCAAATAATAAAAGTCAACAAGGTCCAGGATCTGGAGGATATGATGCAAACTTTGCAATTAAAGAAAGTTTATATCCAAATTACACCAACCAATCCAGTTATAAGTATCCAAACTCAAATATTGCTTTTTTTGGAGAAAATATATTTTACATTAGTGAATCTTTTTCAATAACGCCTGGTTTTAGATACGAATTCATAAAAACAGCAAGTGAGGGGTATTATAAAAAAATTAATCTTGATGGAGCAGGAAACGTCATACTTAATAATACTATTGACAACTCAGAAAATCGAACTAGAAATTTTATTCTCTATGGAATTGGTTTAAGTTTTAAGCCTAACAAATTGTTTGAATTTTATTCAAATTTTTCAGAAAATTATAGATCAGTCACTTTTGCTGATATTAGTATTTTAAATCCTGCCTTTTCTATTGATCCAAATATAACTGACGAAAAAGGAAGTACTTTCGATTTTGGAGTCAGAGGTAATTTTAAAAACTATGTGTCCTTTGATACAAATTATTTCATCCTCAACTATAATAACAGGATAGGGTTTGTCCCAAAATTAACCTCTCAAGGCAATGTAAAGAGTCAAAAAGGAAATGTTGGAAACGCTAAAATCCAAGGAATTGAATCATTAATTGACTTTAATTTAAAACAAATTTTGGGTTTAGGAGATAATTATATCATAAATACCTTTTTAAATTTTTCACAAATTAATTCAAAGTATATTAATTCTGATATACCAGGAATAGAGGGGAAACAAGTAGAATTTGTCCCAAAAAATAACGTCAAAATTGGATTTAGAGGAGGGTATAAAAATTTTATTTTTAGCTATCAGTATACTTACATGTCAAATCAATATACTGACGCTTCAAATGCAATAATTGGAAGTATTAGTGGTGTTATAGGTCAAATACCGTCATATAAAATCTCAGATTTATCTTTTAGTTACAACATAAAAAAAACGAAAATTGAGGTTGGTTTCAACAATATTTTTAATGAAAAATATTTTACCAGAAGGGCAACAGGATATCCTGGCCCAGGAATTATTCCTTCCTCACCAAGATCAATATACTTAACATTCGAATATAAAATTTAAAGACATGTGTAAAAAAATTAAAATCATTTCAGAAACTAAAAATGGATCTTTAATCCTTTGTAATTGCGGAAGATATCACTTTACCTATAACAATTTGTTATTTGAATTTTCCGAAAATGAAATTAGAGCTTTCAAAAAATTTTTAACATCAATTTCTGTCTCTTATTGGAAAAAACAATTCTCGTGTGCCGTAAATTGTAAATCAAAAATTATTCCAATTCCAACCAATCAAGGTAATCTCCTTTTAATCTTTAACGAACAAGAATATTATAATCTTTTAGAATTATTTTTTCCAAAAAAAAATAGAATTAATAAATTGCTACACACTAGCGAAATAAATTGTAATTTTTCAGAAAATTAAATGAAAAAAAGAAATATTATTTTCTATGATGCATATTGTGCACTATGTGATAAATCAATTACATGGATTTTAGAAAACGATAATGAAAACAAATTTCAATTTTGTCATTTCAAAAGTGATTTTGCAAAATCTTCATTAAAAAATAACTTCAAAACAGATTCAGTTTCGGTTTTAACTAACGAAGGTGAAATTGTTTCCAAAAGTGATGCTACAATATTTATTTTACATACTTTAAAAAAATATAGAGTCTTCAATTTAATTTTAAAAATTATACCAAAAAAATTAAGAGATTTTTTTTATGATATAATTGCTAAAAATAGATATAAATGGTTTGGAAAATTTGACTATTGTAAAGTTCCTTCCTCAAAATGGAAAGAAAAATTTATAGAATAAATTTTAATTTAGAATAAACCTTAATCCTGCGAACACTCTTATTCCTTGATTGGAATTATAAACATGGGAAGCGTCAAAGGTAAGAGCATATGGATTATCAGAAGTTTGTAACACATTTCCAGAAGAATCAAATTCAACTAATTTATCAAATGGATCAAATGGCCTCGCAATGCTATTTTTAGCAGGTACAAAATCCAATAGATTTTTAACTCCAACATAAAATTGAAGGCCATTGGAAATTGAATTTGTTATTTGAATATTTTGAATACTATGAAGTGGTGATTTGCTGCTTCTAGGATCAATATCGCTTAATTTCGGTAAAATCATAGGGCCCAAAATATTTCCAGTATAGTCAATTGTAAAGGATTTAATATTGTAAGACACTCTCCAAACACCCAAAAAAGATTCAGTTAACTCAGGTCTTTCTTTAACAATGTTATCAATGTAATTATCTAAGAATGTGACACCCAAATTAATTCTTAGTCCGGAAGAAAAAGTTGAATTTAAACTTAATGATCCTCCTCTTGTAATAGAAGAATTTGTTAAATTTTTATATATAATTTTATTGGGATCTATATTATAATTTGGTATTATTTTATTACTAAAGTTTGTATAAAATAAACTTGAGTCAAATTCTAAAATTATATCTGAATCTGTGTAAATATTTTTTACATAATTTATATTAAAATTCCATGACTTTTCAGGCCTAAGTTCCTCTTCAAAAACAACAATCCTATCACCTGATAGTGCTGCATGTTCCTCAGTAAAAATATTTACAACTCTAAACCCCGAGCCAACTCCTACCCTAATTACAGATGATTCATCGTCAGAGACTCTTTTATAATTAATTCTTGGAGTAAAAATGCTCTTGTGTAAAGAATTGTAATCGTATCTTAGTCCTAAAAGAATTGAGTTTTTTTCACTGAATTTCAACTCATTTTGAACAAATACTCCGGGAATTGCGGTTTTACTGGGAGCATTTTTATTTAAAATTTCATCATATGTTGCAGTTGAATTATCATCATAAAATGTATTTCTATATGATAGTCCAAATGTAAAGTCAATTAATGAAATACTTTTATTATATAAAAATTGGACAAAAGTATCTGCTTGTTTTGCGTCGTAAAAAGTTAAGCCATAATATGAATTTTGATTATGATTATTATAACTAAGCTGAAACTTTAAATTTTTATTTAAATCTAAATTTCCGTATAGTTCAAATCTTGTTGTGTAAATACTCTCTCCATATTTTAAATCACTACCTCTAAAAGTTGGATCCCAATCCAATTCTCCACCCCATCTATCCTCATAGTAAAACCTTGAGGCTATTGAAAACTTATCTTTTAAATTTATTTTATTGAATATTGAAATTCTATCTTGTATTGACAAATCAGTAAATCCATCTTCATTTTTATCAATAGGGTTAGAATAATTAAAATAATTTATTCCAATCATAGAATTTATTTTTTTTAAAAATTTATACTTATATCCTAAATCAAAGTTTTTTTCACCCCAGCCTGTATAATATGTTTCCAACGATAGTTTGTCACTATATTCAGGAAGTTTTGTAATGATATTAATCAAACCTCCTATTGCTTCAGATCCATATATCGCGGATGCAGGCCCTTTAATTACCTCAATTTTTTCAATTAATGATTGAGGTATTCCGCTTAGGCCATAAACTGAAGATAGTCCACTGACCATAGGAAGCCCATCAATCAATATCATGGTATATGCTCCGTCTTGACCATTGATATGAATGTCTCCAGTATTACAAACACTACAATTAAGTTGAGGTCTTACTCCATTTATATTTTGCAATGATTCAAAAACAGATGGAGTTATATTTGATTTAAAAAAACTCTTGCCGTATACCTCTACAGGTATTTGGCTATTTAACTTAGATACTGGTTTTAGTGTACCCGATACAACTACCTCATCTAATTTTTTATTTTGAAAAAAATAAATATTTCCTAAGTCAATTTCGTTTTTAAGTTCGAAGTCCAAACTAAAATTTTGTTCAGCAAAACCCTGAAGGTAAATAGTTAAATCTACTTTAGATTTTTTTATATTTTCAATTAAAAATTTGCCATCTAGATCAGATTTGAAAATTTTATCATAATTTAAAATAATTTCTGCTCCTTCAACTGGTTGATTATTTGTATCATATAAAACGCCTTTAACAGAATAATTTTGTGCTGATAAGCAATAATTTATTAAAAAAAATATAACTAAAATATTTCTCATAAACATTATTAATTTATAAATATAAATTGTTTCAAAGGGTAAAACAATTTAAAAAAAAATATTTTTAACTTTACATAAAAGACATTATTATGTATGAGGAACTAGACGAATTAACATATGATTTACTAATTAGATGGGATAAAAAAAAATTAGTAAATTTCACCCTTAGTTTATTGGAGGAACAAAAAAAACTAAAACCCAAAAACTTAATTCACCCAGGTAACGGATGTTTAAGTTAAATAATTTTATTTTTAATTAATTTTTTATAAAAATGAATTTAACAAATGAGTATAAACCATTGCCAGACTTTCTTACTATTAAAGAAAGTGACATTCACGGTTTAGGCTTGTTTACAAAAAAAGATCTACCGGAATCTTTTCTTCTTGGTATATCTCACTTATACAATTCTAATTTTCCTGACAATTATCTCCGTTTACCTCTTGGCGGATTTATTAATCATCATGATATGCCAAATTGTATTGCAAAGTCTTATGATGATCCTGAAAAACATATAAAAATATTTACTCTTAAAGAAATTAATGCTGGTGAAGAGTTAACTGTAAAATACATCATAAATAAACTCGAAGACCCTAGGTGGGAATTCAACTGGGAAATATCTCAATAAAATCATGAAAAAAATTAAAATTCTATTCATTTTAGCAAACTTAATTTTACTGAATAGTTGCAATTTTTCCAATTCGAAAAAACCCAAAATTATAGAAATAAAAAAAAATATTAAGTCAGAAATAAAAATTGAAGAAATAAAAGTTGACGGCTATCTTGGCAATTATTTTAAAATAAAAAATTTTTTAGTAAATGACGATTCCAAAAATTCTTATGAAGCTTTATTTGAGTTTGAAAAATCAATTAAATCAATTGAAACAGTTAAATTTTCTGACGTAGATCAAAGTCAAATAAAAAGTATAATCAATAATATTTTAAATAATGTAAATAAAATGAAATCTGAGTCAATTAAAATTCAAAGATTATATTTTGAAAAATTAAGTCAAAATATTTTTAATTTAATTAATATTATTAATCCTAAAATAAAGGTATTTCATCAGTATTGTCCTATGTTTAACGAAAACAAGGGTGGAATGTGGTTAAGTTCTTCAAAAGAAATTTTCAATCCTCTTTTTGGAAGTTCAATGCTTAAATGTGGTTATGTTAAAAGTGAAATAAATTAATCATGCGATTCTTATTTTTACTTTTAAGTATTATTTTTTTTTCGTGTACATCTAAAAAATCAAATAATTGTAAGTTGTTTTTAGAGTGTCTCGATAGAACTGTATGGAAAATAACTACAGGGACATTTTCTCAATATAATGTATTTATAAATGATCCTAAAGGTTTATATATGTTACAATATGAAATGTATAACAATAGTCCTATTTGTAGAGAATTTTCATTTAACAAAAAAGAATTCAAACAAAATAAATTGGAAATGAGCACTAAACTTTTAGGTGGAGACGCAAGATTTATATGGAACCAAAACGAAATTTATTGTACTTATAAAAACAATTTGAGAACAGAAAATATAACATTTTATCGCTCATCGATTAAGGAACTTAAAGCATCAATTGGAAATAGGACAGGATGCAATATTAATATAATCTTAAAAACCTAATGGGGCAATTTATAAAATTTATTATAATATACGGAGCAATAGCGATATTAATCATAATTGCATATAATGCTATTAGAAAATTAAAAAAATAATTTGACTATCTTCTAGAATTTAATTTTGCAAGTAATCTTAAAATTTCTAAGTATAACCAAACGAGAGTTATCATTAGTCCAAATGCTCCATACCATTCCATGTATTTTGGAGCTCCCTTTTCAACACCCTCCTCAATAAAATCAAAATCTAATACAAGATTTAAAGAAGCTATTACAACAACAACTAAACTAAACCCAATACTAAACATAGATGAATTATTGATATCCATGACTGGTAAACCCGAACCAAAAAAACTCATAATAAAGTTTATAAGATATATTATAGCAATTCCACCTGTAGCTGCGAAAACACCTAATTTGAAATTTTCAGTAGCCTTTATATATCCTGACTTGTAAGCAAATAGTAGTGCTAGTAAAATACCAACAGTCAATTGAATAGCTTGAGATACAATACCATCATACATACTATTATACATGTACGAAATGCCACCAAGCAAAGAACCTTCAAGAATGGCATACAACGGAACAGTTATAGGGGCCCATGACTTTTTAAAAATTGTTACAATTGCAACAATAAATGCAGCAATCCCACAAAAAGCCAATACACCTAAATTAGTTTGATTAAACATGTAATAACCAGAACCTACCAGAAGCATAAGTGAAATTAGGGTTTTATTAATTGTTCCATTCATTGTCATTAATTGATCACCAGAGTATGAAGTTGAAAATGTTTTACTTGACAAAACAGGATTTCCTGATCTCATAGATAAGTGTCTATTCATATTTATTTTTTTTTCAAAAATAAAAAATATAATTTTAGGAACATTAAATAAACATATAATTTAGATGAAAAAAATTAACTCTACTATTCTCATTATTTTTTTTTCTTTTAATTTTTTTAGTTTTGATACCATGCAAGTTTTAGATTTCAAAAAAGAAAATAATAAAGTCAAAACATTATCTATAACTAATTCCTATGGAACAAAAATTATTCTTACTAATTATGGTGGAAGAATTATGTCAATATTTACAAGTGACAAAAAAGGAAAATTTGATGATATTGTTTTAGGATACGACAAGGCATCTGATTATTTGGACGCCAAAGAAAATCCTTATTTTGGTTCAATAGTTGGTAGGTACGGGAATAGAATTAAAAATGGTACTTTTTCAATTGATGATAAAAGTTATGTTTTAGCAAAAAATAATAATATGAACCATCTTCACGGGGGAATCAAAGGGTTTGATTCAGTTTTATGGGAGATTGAAAATTACAATTCAAATCAGGTTACCTTATCATATCTTTCTCCTGACGGAGATGAGGGATATCCTGGAGAGCTCATGGTTAAAGTTAAATATTTAATCTCAGAAAAAAATGAGTTAATTATTGAATACTGGGCTGAAACAAATAAAAAAACTATTGTTAATTTAACAAATCATTCTTATTTCAATCTAAGTGGGTCTGCCAATGGTTCAATTGAAAATCATCTTTTAGAGATAAATGCTAAATATTACACTCCAGTTGATGAAAACTTAATACCTACCGGTGAAATTTTATCTGTGAATAAAACTCCCTTTGATTTTATAAAATTGAAAAAAATAGGTTCTAATATTGATGACGATAATATTCAATTAAAATATGGCCTAGGATATGACCATAACTTTGTTCTGAATAAAAAATATAAAGAATTGGATTTTGCAGCAAAAGTTTTTGAACCAAGATCGGGTAGAGTATTAGAGGTTTTTACTAATGAGCCTGGAATACAATTTTACAGTGGTAACTTTTTAGATGGAAAAATTATAGGTAAAAAAAACAAGTCATATGCTAAAAGATCTGCCTTTTGTTTAGAAACACAACATTTTCCAGATAGTCCTAATAAAGATCATTTTCCAAGTACAATACTTAGTCCTGGGGAAAAATATTATTCTATTTGCATATACAAATTTTCTTATGTCAAATAATTTTGAATTGAATTTTAACTTCTTTAAATTGAAATAAATATTTATTGAAATGTTTATAATTGAAAACTATTTTATAGCAGTCATTTTCTGTTTTATTACTATGATATGTTGGGGTTCTTGGGCAAATACTCAAAAACTTGCTAGCCAAAAATGGCCTTTTCAACTTTATTATTGGGATTACGCTCTAGGAATTTTATTAATTACTCTAATATTTGGATTTACTTTGGGTTCAACAGGTGATATAGGAAGGTCATTTATTGTTGATTTAAAGCAGGCTGAATCTAATTACATTAACTTAGCTTTCTTAGGTGGTGTAATATTTAATTTTGCAAATTTATTATTGGTAATTGCCATTGAAGTTTCAGGAATGGCAATAGCGTTTCCAATTGGGATCGGAATTGCACTTGTATTAGGAGTTTTTACAAATTATTTAGACCAACCTGAGGGAGATCCTCTTTTTTTAATCTTAGGTGTTGGATTTGTTACGTTAGCGATTATTATTGACGGCTTCATATATAAAAAAACTCTACAAAAGTCTGACCAAAATCCTTTAAAAGGGATCATTTTATCGATTCTTGCTGGAATCTCTATGGGATTTTTTTATAAATACGTTGCTCAATCTATGATTAGTGATTTTGTAAATCCTGAAATAGGTAAACTTACACCATACTCTGCCTTAGTGATTTTTTCCTTAGGAATTCTATTATCTAGCTTTATCTTTAATACCATTAATATGTACTATCCAATTTCAGGAGAAAAAACAAGTTTTCTGGATTATTTCAAATTAGGTAGTTTTAAACTACACTTAATTGGTATACTTGGAGGGATCATATGGGGTATTGGAATGTCTTTTAATATAATCGCTTCAGATCAAGCAGGACCAGCAATAGCATATGGACTTGGTCAAGGTGCTACTTTAGTAGCTGCGATTTGGGGAGTATTTATTTGGAAAGAATTTAAAGATTTACCAAAAAAATTCAATTGGTTATTACCAATTATGTTTTTATTCTTTATATCTGGTATTGGTCTAATAATTTTAGCTAAAATTATTTAAACATATGACTAATAAACAATTTGTAATTGGAAGCAGTAATACTGATTTGGTTATATATTTAGATAGAATACCTAAAATAGGAGAGACAGTAATGGGAGGTTCTTCATCAATAATATATGGAGGTAAGGGTGCAAATCAAGCTGTATCAATTAAAAAAGCAGGAGGAAATGTAAATTTTATCACTCAATTAGGAAATGATATTTTTGGAAAAAATTTAAAAAACTATTTTAAAAAACTCAAACTCCCAAGTAAATATATTTTAACTGATTCTAAAAGTCCATCCGGTACAGCTCAAATTTTTGTTTCTAAGGATGGAGAAAACTCTATAGCGGTTGCTCCTGGATCTAATGGAACTCTAAAATTTAATATTTTAAAAAAATTTTTAAATGACATTAATGAAAATGATATTATTTTACTCCAACTCGAAATCCCAATTGATACAGTAAACAAAATAATTAATTTCGCCTTCAAGAAAAAAATTAGAGTGATTTTAAATCCTGCACCAATGTCAGATTTAAGTAAAGAAGTTTTGAAAAAAGTATGGATGATAACCCCTAATGAGACAGAAACTGAGATACTTACTGGAGTTAAAATTACTTCAAAAAAAGATGCGTTTAAAGCTTCTAAAAAACTATTAGACATGGGTGTTCAGCATGTTATTGTTACTTTAGGAGATAAAGGTAGTATTTATAACTCTGTAAAAGAGAAAATTAGTTTTTGCGTACCAAAAGTTAAAGCTATAGACTCCACTGCAGCTGGGGATGTTTTTAACGGATACCTTTGCAAATTAATTTCAGAGGGAGATAATATTCAGAATGCGATCAAATTAGCCCATGCTGCTGCAAGCTTGTCAGTAACTATTAAAGGTGCTCAAACTTCTATTCCAGATTTTAACAAAACAATAAATTTTTACAAAAAAAATAAAGAAAAATTTAAAGTTGAACATTAAGTCTCTTTATCACATTAATCTTAATATCCATCTGTAATTATCATAAGTAAACCTTCCAATTAATTTATTATCAGGATTTTTAGATTTAAGTATCTCAATAATATTTTTTTTAACATAAATTGGGACTTTGACAAATCTAGTTTTCTCTTTGTTATAAATATTCACTGAAAAAATAAAGTCCTCTTGAATATTTTTTATATTAATAATTTCATAAATTTTTTGAGTAATCTCTCTGGACCAATTCATTACATCAAAAGATGTTTTAAATTTTTCAATGTTGTCAATTCCATTTTTAAATGGTACATCAGATAATATATTAAAATTATAATTATCCTGAGCTTTAGTGTTATTTATGAACAAGCTTAATAATATTATTAAATAATATGACTTTAAATTAAACATTGAATAATTTTTATTTAATTTATATAAATTTACAACGAATAAATTCAATTATAATGAGATTTATAAATTGTTTGTTATCAATTTTAATTTTTTTATTATTCTCGAAGTGTATAGATAATCAAAATAATAAAAAACCCAATATCACATCAAAAGTTGTTTCCGAGATAATTACTAACAAAGATTCATTATTGGTAGAAGGTATGGTATTAATTCCTTCGGGAATCTTTGAAATGGGTAGTGTTAACGAGGAAGGTTTTTATGATGAATATCCAAAACATGTAGTTAAAATTAATTCATTTTGGATGGATAAGACTGAGGTTACAAATGCTCAATTTAAAAAATTTGTTGATGAGACTGGTTATATAACCACTGCTGAAAAAAAAATTGATTGGGATGAAATAAAAAAAGGGTTACCTGAAAATACTCCAAAACCACACGATAGTTTACTTGAACCCTCGTCACTAGTTTTTAGATATACTGAATCATCGGTCAATTTGCAGGACCATACTCAATGGTGGAAGTTTCAAAAGGGAGCTAATTGGAAAAATCCTTGGGGACCTGGTAGTTCAATTGATGGTAAAGAAAACTATCCTGTTGTTCATATCAGTTGGAATGATGCTCAAGCCTATTGTGAATGGGCTGGTAAAAGACTCCCAACTGAGGCAGAATGGGAATATGCATCCCGAGGCGGAATTAACCATTCTGTCTATTCTTGGGGTAATCAAATAATTAATGCTGGTTTACCAAAAGCAAATACTTGGGATGGCGAATTTCCTTATAAAAATTCCTTAGAAGACAATTTTGAGTTCCTAGCTCCTGTTAAAAAATTTATTCCAAATGGTTATGGTTTGTACGATATAGCAGGTAATGTTTGGGAATGGTGTTATGACTGGTATCGACATGATTATTACAAAGAATTTGAAAATAATATAGCTGATAATCCAATTGGTCCAGAGAGCAGCTTAGATCCAAACGAACCTTACCTTCCAAAAAAAGTTATGAGAGGTGGAAGCTTTCTATGCAACGACTCATATTGCAGTGGATTTAGAAACTCTATGCGAATGAAAACTAGTCCTGATACTAGTTCAATTCACGCTGGATTTAGAACAGTTTTAGATGCAAGCTAACTTTCATCGAGCCTAATCAATCCCTCTTGAGCCACAGAGGCGACTAAAATTCCCTCATTATTAAATATATTACCTCTTGAAAAAACTCTTGAATTTGAAGCACTTGGACTTTTGATTTGATAAAGTAGCCAATCATCGATATTAAATGCTCTATGAAACCATATTGAGTGATCTAAACTAGCAGTAAAAACTCTACTTTTATTAATCCTTGACCTGTGAGGAAAGGTGCCAGTTAACAATAAACTATAGTCTGAAAAATATGCTAATAATTGTTGTTTAACAGGTAGTTTTAGACTTAACTTTTTCTTGGTTTTAAACCAAATATCATTATTTGCCTTAGAATCATCTATTAATTTATTCAATATGTCCTCAACTGGTCTCATTTCAATTATTGATGGATGTACTGCGTTAATTATATTTAGTAATTTAGAAGGTATATTCTCTTCTTTTTTTATCTCTTGTACATTAATAAGTTTATCAGGTTTTTTTACATTAGGAACTTTCATTTGATGTTCAAGGCCTTTTTGATTTAATTGAAATGAAGCAGCCATATTGAAAATTGCTTTGTTATTTTGGTATGCAATAACTCTTCTAGTACTAAAACTTCCACCATCTCTTAAATTATCAACCTCATATATAATTGGAACTTCAACATCTCCAGGTAAAATAAAATAGCCATGCATTGAATGAACAAATCTGTTTTCATCAACAGTCCTATATGCAGCATTCAAAGACTGAGCTAAAACTTGGCCACCAAAAACTCTATTCCATGGAGGTTTGTAATTTTTACCTGAAAATTTTGTTTCACTTATTTTTTTTAATGTGATAAGATCTATTAAGTTCTCAATATTTTGCATAATTCAATTTTTTGTCCAAGAGAAAGTTTCCATAAAATGTTTGATATCATTTTCTATATATCTTATAGCTGGTAAAAGTGAATCATAATTTGGTTTCGAATAAAAATATAAAGAACCAGTTAAGAAATTTTTTGTTTTATCAGTTAAATAAAATTGAATCTGAGACGCAGCATTGCCCTTAATTGAAAAAATAGATCCATAAATTTGATTTCTTTCATTAAAAAATTCTTTTTGATTAATGTCTGATTGCTTACTAACATGCTTTAAAGGCATTCTATTAACATCTTGTAATATCGAATCTAAATTATTTTTGATTTTAAGGTAAGATAAATATATAGTTGCCTTTTGCAAAGGGTAATAAATTTGTTTTATACAATTTTTATTATTTATCTTAAAAATAGCGTCCTCATTAATCTCAAAAANAGATTCACAATATTTGTCAACAAACTTATATTTTGGTNAAGGATATTCTAAATTTAAAAATGCATCTGGTTTTGGAATAATATTTTGATCACATGAAATAAAAAATATAAAAAGAAAAATATATCTCATATAAAAAATTTATTAAACAAAAAACCTAAACTGTCAAAGACAAACTAAAAAGTTTTAGTTAATTAATTTAAAAGAAAATTAAAAAGGTAAATCATCTTTTGATTGGTCATCTGATACTTTTGGAGATTCGTTGGAGGGAGGATTACTTTGGATTCCCATTTCTTTCTTTATTGATAAGAATGTAAATTCATTAACAATAATCTCAGTTGTATATCTGTCTTCACCATTTTCTCCTTGCCACTTCCTATTTTTAATTCTACCCTCTAAATATATTTTGTCACCTTTAGTTAAATATTTTTCGCATACCTCAGCAAGTTTATTTCTAACAACAATATTATGCCATTCAGTATTTGTAACTTTTTCACCAGTATTTTTGTTTGAGTATACCTCATTTGTAGCTAATGGAAATCTGCATAGAGATCCACCTCCATCAAAATATTTGGATTTTGGATCATCTCCAAGATGTCCTATCAACATAACCTTATTTAAAGTACCAGCCATATTATTTTAGTTCAAAGATAAAAAATCAACTAATAAATTAAGAGTATGAGTCAATATATTTTTTAATAATAACAGGAATTGGATAATTTTTAAAAGATTTTACCTTAATACCAATTGTTGGAAGTTTTTTTAACTCAATATTCCAAAAACTTCCATAAATTATTTGATGAGATAACTTTTGAATTATTGGTTTAGAATTTACTAAATTAATTTCTGAATCCTCTATTTGATAAGTTTTCATTAATTCAACACTAATTAGATTTGGTTGTCTAACACTTTTATTACTCTCAAATAACGGGTACTCGTATAGTTTAAACCAAATATCTTTTTTTAACCTTTGTATTATTATCTTTTGATCTAATCTATTTTTAAATATTAAATAATTAAAATATCTTTTTTTCAATTTATTTAGTTTTGGTTTTACTGGATAAAAGTCTACTTTATCATTATTGAAAGCAAAACATTTTTTTTTAAAAATACAAATATGACATTTAGGGTTTTTAGGAAGGCATTGTATAGAGCCAAACTCCATCAATGCTTGATTAAATTCTGAGGGCTTAGAATTACGCATAAGTATGTCAGCTTTTTCTTTAAAAAAATTGTAGGATTTTTTTGTTCCAATTTTTTTGTTAATGCCAAAATATCTTCCTAAAAACCTGTAAACATTTCCGTCAACTACCGCTGAAGGAACCTCAAAACAAATAGATGCAATTGCATTTGCAGTATAATCACCCACACCTTTTAGTTGCTTTAATAAATTGATTTTTTTTGGAAACTCACCGTCCAATTTTTTTAATACAAATTTTGCAGTTTGATGAAGATTTAATGCTCTTCTGTAATAACCTAATCCTTGCCAATTTTTTAAAATTTCTTTCTCATCAGCATTTGCTAGTTTTTTAACATTTGGATATTTATTTATAAATTTTAGATAAAAGGGAATACCTGTAACTACTCTTGTCTGTTGTAAAATAATTTCAGATAACCAAATTTTATATGGATCATTTTGATCTCTCCACGGGAAGTCTCTTTTATTTTTAGAATACCATTTGGTAAGTTTATGATTCCATTGCATAACTCAATCAAATAATGGTTTTTTATCAAATAAAAATTAATTTAAATAGCTAAGATAATTTTAAGATTTAATTTATATCTTGCAGGACTTTAAAATTTATTAACATAAAAAAAAATTAAATGACTAAAGCAGATATAATATCTAACATTTGTGACAGTACAGGTTTAGACAAAATAGATGTTCAAATTACAATTGAAAAATTTATGGAACAAGTTAAAAACTCAATTGAAGCTGGAAACAATGTTTATCTAAGAGGTTTTGGTAGTTTTATCATCAAAACTAGAGCTGAAAAAATTGGAAGAAATATTTCTAAAAACACTGCTGTCAAAATTCCATCACACAATATACCTGCATTTAAACCTGCCAAAATTTTCATTGAAAGGGTTAAATCAAAAGTCCCTGTTAAATAAATTTAAAGAATCAAAATTTTAAATATGCCGAGCGGAAAAAAAAGAAAAAGACATAAAGTTGCAACTCATAAAAGAAAAAAAAGACGAAGATCAAATAGACATAAGAAAAAATAGTGATTGGTAATCACTCTAAACTACCTCGTTCATTGAAATGAAACTTAAAAGTTTCACAGGTAAATCCTGAAAAAATAATGTTTAATCAGTTACTTTAGAAGTAACAAAAAATTTTTACAGTGAAAAAAGAATTAATTATTCGATCAAATAATTCTGCTGTTGATTTTGCTTTATTAAATGACGGGAAACTCATAGAACTTAACAAAGAAATTGAAAATAATAAGTTTTCTATAGGTGATATATTTTATGCAAAAGTTAGAAAATCTATAGTTGGACTTAATGCTGCTTTTATTGGTGTAGGTCATGAAAAAGATGGTTTTTTACATTATCATGATTTAGGTCCTAAATTCCTTTCTTTATTAAAGTTTATTAAATATGTTAATTCAGGTAAAACAAATGATTACTTACTAAAAAATTTTCGGTATGAAAAAGATATTGAAAAAAACGGTGTTATTAGTGATATTGTAAAACCAAATCAGCAACTTTTAGTTCAAATTGTTAAAGAACCTATTTCTACTAAAGGACCAAGAATTAGTGCGGAATTATCCTTTGCTGGTAGATTTATGGTTTTAGTTCCTTTTTCTGATAAAATTTCAATTTCTCAAAAAATTGAAAATAATGAAGAAAAAAATAGGTTAAAACGTATAGTCCAAAGTATTAGACCAAAAGGTTTTGGTGTAATAATTAGAACTGTAGCGAAAAATAAGAAAGTTGCGGAATTAGATCAAGATTTACAAAAATTAATTTTACGTTGGAAAAATTTATTTAGACAATTAAAAAAAATAGACCAATTTCCAACTAAAGTTTTGAGTGAAATCAATAGATCTTCTTCAATTCTTCGTGATATATTTGATGATTCTTTTACTGGAATTGTCATCGATGATGTCCAACTTTTTGAGGAGATTAAAGACTATATCTCGACAATTGCGCCAAAAAAAACACAAATTGTTGAATTTTATGATAATCCTTTGCCAATATTTGAAAAGTACAGTATTGAAAGGCAAATTAAGTCTTCTTTTGGTACCACTGTTTCAATGCAAAAAGGAGCTTATTTAGTTATTGAGCATACTGAAGCTCTGCACGTTATCGACGTCAATAGTGGTAATAGATCAAACAAATCAAAAGATCAAGAAGAAACAGCTAAAGAAGTAAACTTAATAGCTGCAACAGAAATTGCTCGTCAACTAAGACTAAGAGATATGGGTGGGATTATAGTAGTTGATTTCATAGATTTAGCAAGTAGTCAAAATAGAAGAGATTTATTTGAACATTTAAAAAAAGAAATGAGTCATGACAGAACTAAACACAAAATATTGCCTCCTAGCAAATTTGGACTTATCCAAATCACGAGACAACGTGTTAGACCAGTAATGACTATTAATACAAAGGAATTAAATCCTAATAAAAATAATGTTGTTGAAGCTCCAATTGTTTTACTTGAAAAAATCAGCTCAGATTTAGATAAAATTATTAACAATAATAAGCATAAAAAGAAAAAAATATTTTTACATATTCATTCTTTTATTGCAGCATACTTGAATCAAGGGTTTCCCTCGATTAAAACTAAATGGTTTATCAAGTATAAGAGAAGAATACGCGTAATTCCTAGAGATTCATATTTTTATTTAAAATATAAATTTTTAGATGAGAATAAAAAACGTATTTTTATTTAAATTAAAGTGGAAATTAAATTTCCACTTTTTTTTTTTCAAAAATTTAACCATTGAGTGATTACAATTTAATTTTAAATAAAATAAAAAGATTTTGTGCATATCAAGAAAGATGCCATAAAGAGGTTATAATTAAATTAAAATCAATCTATGCCAAAAATGATCAAATTTCTAAAATTGTTTCTGACCTTATTAAGGAAAATTATTTGAATGAAACTAGATATGCAGTACAGTATGCAAATGGCAAATTAAGGATTAAAAATTGGGGTAGAGTTAAGATAAAATATAATTTAAGACAAAATAATATTAGTGAATGGAATATTAATAATGCCTTTAAAGAAATCAATGATAATGACTACAATAAAATATTTAATTCACTTTTTACCAAGCTCTTAATGAAATATGACAATTTAAATTCCCAGAAAAAAAAGAAAAAAATTTATGATGCATTAATATATAGAGGATGGGAAAAAGAACTAATTTTTAAAAAACTAAATGAAGTTTAAAAAATGTATTCTATAGAGAAACTAGAATTATTTTTAGGCATTGGAACCAAGTTTGTTTCATAATAAACTTGATTAAAAATATTATAAGATGATAAAGTAAATTTCCATTTTGATAAATTATAAATTAATGATAAATCCATAATTTTATATGAATCATCGTCTATTCTTTTTAAAAATCTATATGATATATTAGCTATCAATGAAGGGTTCAAATAAGAATTAAGATTCATAATCAAGTGATGTTTTAAAGAATTAATTGCATATTTTGAAAAACTTAATTTCGAATTAAATTTTGAATTCTCAATAAAGGTATATCCAATATTATATTTATGTTTCCCACTTTCAGTTAAACTTCCAGAAATATCTAATTCTGCTCCAATAGTATTTAAACTTGAAATATTTCTTGCTTGCCATAAATCTTCAATATCATCTTTAACATAATCTATTAAGTTCTCTGAATTTCTTTTAAAAATTGAAATATTATATAACATCTTATTTTTATATAATCGAAATCCAAATTCATAATTTTTAGCTGACTCAGGAACTAATTTAGAATTTCCAATCGTTGTTTTGTCCTGATAGAATAAATCCGTATACGAAGGGATTCTAAATGTTGATCCAAAACTTGAATAAAATTTTACATTTTTAAACAACTTAACACCAAGATCAATACCTGGATAAAAATAATTACCAAAATCAGAATAGTTGTTATAGGAACCACCAATTGTGAGATCAATTTTTGAATCAAATAAATGAAATAAATGTTCAATAAATACATTAGATATTTCACGATTTCTATTTCCCAAATTGTTGCTTCTTAAATAAATTTTTGAATATTCAAAACCCAATCCAGTAATACCAAAATTTGATAATAAACTAAAATCTAAAGATGTTGCAATTTTGTTATTTAGGTGTAAATTTCTGTATATGGAAGGGTTATTTCTCACATATATATATTTGTCTTGATTTCTTCTCCAATAAACTTTTGGTTTAATAATTAAATTATTTTTATTAATTATTGAGTTTAAACCCACTAAACTTCCTTGAGTTTCTTCATATTGATCAGTAGCATCTGGAGAAGCATAAAAACCATTAGCGCCAAATTTTCTGTCTGAAAAATAACTTAAAAAATTCAATGGTATTTTTTTTAAAAATATTTTTTTTTTGAAAAAAAATTCTTTATTAATATAATCAGTATTATATCTATAGCCATCTGATTCATTATATGAATAGTATGAATATGAATTGCTTTTCAAAATATTGTTTCCTAATAATCCTTGGAAATGATTTTGATTATACGAACCTTTTAAAAATTTAATTTTACTCTTAGATTTAGCTGGATCAATGGTGACAATATTAATTGCTCCTGTAAATGCATTTTGCCCGAACACTCTTGCTGCTGAACCTTTGATAACTTCAACTCTTTCAATCAATTGAATAGGAATAATTAAATTCAAAGAGTGATGTCCAGTCTGAGGGTCATCTAATTTAAAACCATCTACTAGTAATAAAGTCTGGTCAAAAGTACCTCCTCTTATATATAGATCAGCTTGCGTACCATTAACTCCTCTCTGTCTAACATCTATCCCAGAAATTTTTTGAAATGTTTCTATAAGATTTACGACATTCATATTAATTAAATCATTTCTTGAAATCACTCTAATATTTCTTGAATTTTCTGAAAAGGGAATGTCAATTCTTGAAGATTGAATAATTACTTCATCAAGTTTTTTTGTATTTAAAGTATCAACTTGCGATTGAATTGAATTAAAAATTATAAAAAAACTAAATGTTAAAAAAAATAATTTCATGCTATTGTTCTTACAACTCAGATAGCAAAGTTATTTTATTATTTGACATCTCAATTGTACCAGTCAAAACTCTAAATTCAATAGCATTATTGTTAATAAAATTTAATTTTTCATGAATATTATTTTCTTGAAATTTACCTCTTAATGACACAGTTCCAGATTTTAAGGAGGATATTATAGGTGCATGATTTTCAAGAATCTGAAATGATCCAGATTTACCTGGCACAGTTAAAGAAGATATTTCACCTTGATATAGAATTTGGTCTGGTGTTATAATTTCCAAATACATTACCTAATTTTCTGAAAGCATTTTTTCACCGTCCTCAATTGCATCCTCAATTGTTCCTTTTAAATTGAATGCTGCTTCAGGAATGTGGTCTAACTCACCGTCCATTATCATATTAAATCCCTTTATACAATCCTTTATGTCAACTAGAACTCCCGGTATTCCAGTAAATTGTTCCGCAACGTGAAAAGGTTGTGATAAAAATCTTTGAACTCTTCTAGCTCTTGAAACAGCTAATTTGTCTTCCTCAGATAATTCTTCCATACCTAATATAGCTATTATATCTTGAAGCTCATTATACTTTTGAAGAAGTTCTTTAACTCTGTTTGCACAATTGTAGTGTTCATCTCCTAAAATTTCTGGAGTTAAAATTCTTGATGTGGAATCTAGTGGATCAACAGCTGGATATATTCCTAACTCAGCAATTTTTCTTGACAAAACAGTATTTGCATCCAAATGTGCAAAAGTAGTAGCTGGAGCAGGATCCGTTAAATCGTCAGCTGGAACATAAACAGCTTGAACCGAGGTGATTGAACCCTTTATAGTTGAGGTAATTCTTTCCTGCATTGCTCCCATTTCAGTAGCTAAGGTAGGTTGATATCCTACCGCAGACGGCATTCTACCTAACAAAGCTGAGACTTCGGAGCCAGCTTGAGTAAATCTAAAAATATTGTCTACAAAAAATAGAACGTCTTTTCCTTGACCATCTCCAATTCCATCTCTGAAATATTCAGCAATTGTTAAACCTGAAAGTGCAACTCTAGCTCTAGCTCCAGGAGGTTCATTCATTTGACCAAAAACAAATGTTGCTTTTGATTCTTTCAATTTATTTTTATCTACTTTTTTCAGATCCCATCCTCCAGCTTCCATTGATTTCATAAAATCTTCCCCATATCTAATTATTCCAGATTCTAACATTTCTCTTAATAAATCGTTTCCCTCTCTCGTCCTTTCTCCGACTCCAGCAAAAACAGATAATCCTCCATGTCCTTTAGCTATGTTATTTATTAGTTCTTGAATTAATACAGTTTTTCCAACTCCTGCACCACCAAATAAACCGATCTTGCCTCCTTTAGCGTAAGGTTCAATTAAATCAATTACTTTAATACCTGTAAATAAAACTTCAGTCGATGTAGACAAATCTTCAAACTTAGGAGATTTTCTATGAATTGGTAATCCATTTGAATCATTTTTTTTTAATTCGGGTAAACCGTCTATTGGATCACCTATAACATTAAATAGTCTACCATTTATTTCATCACCAATAGGCATTTGAATAGGGCTTCCAGAATCCACAACATCCATTCCCCTACTCAAACCATCGGTTGAATCCATTGATATAGCTCTAACTGTTCCCTCTCCAATATGAGATTGAACTTCAAGAATTAATTTTGAACCATCATTCTTGTTAATTTCAAGGGAATTATAAATTTTAGGTAAGGAATTTTCACCAGGAAATTCAACATCGACTACAGGACCCATTATTTGAAGAACTTTACCCTTATTCATTCTATATTTTTTATTATTTTACTACACCAAATATAATGTTTCGTTTAAAAATAAACTACTTATAATTGAAATTATATTAACAAATATTATTATAAGTATTAATTATAATATATAAATTTATTTATTTTTTAATTATAAATATTAATATAAAAAATTATAAATCAATAATATTATAAAGTAATTTATATTTATGTGAAATATATATTATAACATAAACTAATAAAATATAAATTATCATAATTAAATCATATTATACATTTTCTTTCATAGTTTGTATTTTTACAAAATGTTAGATTTATTAATTATTGGAGCAGGCCCAATAGGACTAGCTTGCGGAATTGAATCTGAAAAAAATAAACTAGATTATTTAATAATTGACAAAGGAATGATTGTTAATTCAATTTTTAACTATCCTTTAGACATGACATTTTTTTCAACTTCAGATAAATTGGAGATCGGTAATGTTCCTTTTATCTCTAACAGTAATAAACCAACAAGGTCTGAGGCTCTAGAATATTATAGACGAGTAGCAAGCTTTTGGAAATTAAAATTGCGACTTTATGAAGAAATAATCGATTTCAAAAAAAATGGTGAGTGTTTTGAAATTATTAGTAACAAGAGCAAATATAAGTCCAAAAATATTGTCTTAGCAACTGGATTTTATGATACTCCTTATTATTTAAACATTCCAGGAGAAAATTTACCAAAAGTAACACACTACTACAAAGAGGCACATCCATACTATGATATGAATATTGCCATCATTGGAGCTGCAAATTCAGCTGTTGATGTTGCTCTGGATACCTATAGAAAGGGAGCTAAAAGCGTAACATTAGTAATTAGAGAAAAAGAAATAAGAAAAAATGTTAAATATTGGGCTAAACCAGACATTGAGAATAGAATAAAAGAAGGGTCAATAAGAGCATTTTTCCAGTCAGAGGTAGTTGAAATTTCAGAAGAAAAAATTAAAATTCAAAACTCAAAAAATTCATTTTATATTCAAAATGATTTTTTAATTGCTATGACAGGCTATCAACCAAATTTTAAATTGTTAAACAAGCTAAAAGTAAAATTTAAGAATGATGAGTACAAAACACCAATTTATAATAAAGAAAATATGATGACTAACACAGAAAATGTATATTTAGCTGGTGTAGTTTGTGGTGGACTAAAAACTAATAAGTGGTTTATTGAAAACTCCAGAATTCATAGTAAAGTAATTGTAAATGATATCGCAAACAGAATTAAAGTAAAATAATGAATATTATAATAGCTCCTGACTCATTTAAAGAAAGCCTAGATGCTAAAGATGTTTCAATAGCTATTAAAAAAGGTGTAAAGAAGATTTACCCCCAATCCAAAATTCAATTAGTGCCAATTTCAGATGGTGGAGAAGGAGCACTTGATATAATTGTTAATAGCAAACTGGGTGAATATATTTACTCTAAATCATTTGACCCTTTAATGAGAGAAATTAATTCAAAATATGTTCTTTTCAATGATAAAAAAACAGCATGGATTGAATTATCAAAATCATCAGGAATTAGTCTTTTGAAGAATAATGAAAAAAATCCGAAATTAACGACTACCTATGGTACAGGAATACTTATTAAAAATGCTATTGAAAGAGGATGTGACAAAATAATAGTTGGTTTAGGAGGTAGCGCTACAAACGATGGAGGGACCGGTATTTTATCTGCATTAGGTTTCAAATTTTTTGATGATAAAAAAAATTTATTGGAAAATGGAGGAGGATATCTAAAACAACTTAAAAAAATTGAAAATACAACTAAACTTGATCTTAAAAAAATAAAATTTGAACTTGCATGTGATGTTGAAAATAGACTTTTAGGTAAAAATGGTGCATCACATTTATATTCTCCTCAAAAAGGAGCAAAGAATCTTGTAGATATAAATATTTTAGAGGATGGTTTAAAAAATTTATCAAAAATAATTAAGCAAAAATACAAAGTTGATATTTCAAAAGTAATTGGAGGTGGGGCTGCTGGTGGTTGTGGAGCTGGATTATATGGAATTTTAAACGCTACGATATCTAGTGGTTTTTCTTTACTTTCAAAGATTGTTGAATTAGAAAAAAAAATTAAGTGTTCAGATTTAGTTATAACAGGTGAAGGTAAAATCGATAGTCAGTCTTTCTATGGTAAAGTTCCATTTCAAGTTGCAAAAATTGCAAATAAATATAATATTCCCGTAATTTGTTTGTCTGGATCAATAGACAGAAAACTTAAGAAATTTGAAGACATTGGTTTTTCAGGTTTATTTTCAATTCAAAATGAACCTATCTCACTCAAAAAATCCATTACTAAATCTAAATTTTTAATTGAAACCTCGACTGAAAGAATACTTTCTTTTTATAAAAGTGTAACTAAATAATGTTAATAGGGGTATTAGTTCTTCTTGCTTGTATTATTTGGATCATTATTGGTACAAGCTACTTTAAGATCCATCCTTTTTTAGTTTTATTATCGGCTAGTATTTTTTTAGCAATATTTATTGGAATCCCAATAAATCAAATTGGACCTATCCTTGGAAAGGGTTTTGGTAAAACATTTGAAAGTATTGGATTACTAATTATTTTTGGAACAATTATAGGCGTTATTCTAGAAAAATCCAATGGCACTCATACCATAGCTTTAAAAATTTTAAAACTACTTTTTATACTTCCAGCTCCATTTATAGTAAGTTTAATTGGTTACATTGTGTCAATTCCTGTTTTTTGTGACTCAGCATTTATTATTTTAAACTCATTAAATAAGTCTATATCAAATCAAACTAAAACTCCCATTGTATCATTAACGGTTGCATTATCTACCGGACTTTTTGCTCCTCACGTTTTGATTCCTCCTACACCTGGTCCTCTTGCAGCTGCAGCTAACCTTGAACTTGAAAGTCTTTTTTTATTAATTATTTTTGGAGGTATAATTGGCCTCATTTTAGTTTTAGTAGGGGCAATATTCTCATATTATTTGTCTAAGAAATACACATATAGAACAAATAAAATAAATTTTGAAAATAATCTTGAAAATAATCCTCCTTTTTTACCTTCTATAATTCCTATAATAATCCCAATTATATTTATGTCTTTTGGAACAATTGGAGGAGATATGACTTCAGAATTAATTCAATTTATATCTCAACCTTCAATCGCTCTTTTATTTGGTATGATTAGTTCTTTCTATTTATT
>PACV01000079.1 GCA_002702875.1 Flavobacteriaceae bacterium | reverse complement strand
TATTTAGTTAAGTACATTTTTCTTCTTGAATATAATTCATAAAAATCATCATCCTTCAAATCATTTATAAACAAAATACTTTCGCCAGTACTTTTCATTTCAGGTCCAAGCTTCTTATCTACGTCAGGAAATTTATTAAAAGAAAAAACAGGTTGTTTTATTGCAAATCCATTCAATTTAGGATTAAAATTAAAATCTTTTACTTTGTTTTTACCTAACATTACCTTAGTGGCATAGTTAACATATGGCTCATTATAGGCTTTGGATATAAATGGTACTGTTCTGGATGCCCTTGGATTTGCTTCAATAACATAAACTTTGTCATTTTTAATGGCAAATTGAATGTTAATTAATCCAACGGTTTTAAGTTCTTTAGCAATTTTCTTAGTATGATCTTTAATTTGTTGAACAACATACTCACCTAAATTAAAAACTGGAAGTGTTGCATTTGAATCTCCAGAGTGTATTCCACAAGGTTCAATATGTTCCATAATTCCAATAATATAAACATCCTTACCATCTGATATTGCGTCTGCTTCAGCCTCAATTGCTCCATCTAAATAGTGATCCAACAATAACTTATTATTTGGTATTTTTCTCAACAAGTCAACAACATGAGACTCCAATTCATCTTTATTTATGACAATTTTCATACCTTGACCACCTAATACATATGAGGGTCTGACTAATATTGGAAAATTTAATTCATCAGCAAGAATTAGAGCTTCTTCAGCACTTTGGGCTACACCAAAGTCAGGGTATGGAATTTTATTTTTTTTAAGTAAAGTTGAAAAACTACCTCTATCCTCAGCTAAATCGAGAGATTTAAAATTCGTTCCAATAATTTTAATTCCATATCTATCAAGTTTTTCAGCTAATTTTAGGGCTGTTTGCCCGCCAAGCTGAACTATAACTCCTTCAGGCTTTTCATGTTGAATAATATCATAAATATGCTCCCAAAAAACTGGCTCGAAATATAATTTATCAGCTATATCAAAATCTGTTGAAACAGTTTCAGGATTACAATTAATCATTACTGTTTCATAGCCACACTCTGAAGCAGCAAGAACTCCATGAACGCAACAATAGTCAAACTCTATTCCTTGACCAATTCGATTTGGACCAGAACCTAAAACAATTATTTTTTTCTTTTCAGATACTACACTTTCATTATCACTAAAAGCTTTTTTTCCATTAACCTCCATTAGCTCCTCAAAAGTAGAATAATAGTATGGTGTTTTGGCAGAAAACTCTGCCGCACAGGTATCAACTAATTTGTATACCCTATTAATTCCGAGATTAATCCTTTTTTTATAGATTTCGCTTTCAACACAACCTAACATATGGGCTATTTGTCTGTCTGCAAATCCCTTTTGTTTTGCCTCAAGTAAAAGTGATCTATCTATAGTTTTTATATTATATGTGGATATCTCTCTTTCAAGTAAATAAAGTTCTTCATATTGTCTCAAGAACCACATATCTATTTTTGTTAGCTCGTGAATTCTAAAAAGTGGAATGCCAATTTGAATGGCATCATAAAGAACAAAAACTCTATCCCATGACGGGTTAGATAACTTTTTAATTATCTCATCATATGACTTATAACCTTTTCCGTCAGCACCTAATCCATTACGTTTAATTTCAAGGGATTGAGTTGCTTTGTGAAGCGCCTCTTGAAATGATCTTCCAATACCCATTACTTCGCCTACTGATTTCATCTGTAATCCAAGCACTCTATCGGAGCCTTCAAACTTATCGAAGTTCCACCTAGGAATTTTAACAATAACATAGTCTACGGTTGGTTCAAATAATGCAGATGTAGACTTTGTTATTTGATTTTGTAATTCATCAAGATTGTATCCAATAGCTAATTTAGCAGCAATTTTTGCAATAGGATAACCAGAAGCTTTTGAAGCCAGTGCTGAGGACCTAGAGACTCTTGGATTTATTTCAATAGCAATTATATCCTCGTTTTCATCGGGACTAACTGCAAATTGAACATTACAACCGCCAGCAAAATCACCTATACTCCTCATCATTTTTATTGCCATATCTCTCATTCTTTGATAAGTATTATCAGACAGTGTCATTGCTGGGGCAACTGTTATGGAATCTCCTGTATGAATTCCCATTGGATCCATATTCTCTATTGTACAAATTATCACAACATTATCATTACTATCTCTTAATAATTCGAGTTCATATTCTTTCCATCCAATAAGAGCCTTATCTATCAAAACTTCATGTATTGGAGATGCCTCCAATCCCCTTGTTAAAAGCTTATCAAAATCATCTGGGTTATTAACAATTGAAGCTCCAGTTCCACCTAAGGTAAAAGAAGGTCTAATAACAACTGGAAATCCATACTTCTGAGAAATTTCTTTTCCCCTCAAGAAAGAGTTAGCTGTTTCAGCAGGAGCAACAGGTATATTTATTTTTTTTAATAATTTTTTGAACTGATCTCTATCTTCAGTAATATTGATAGCATCAATATCAACACCAATAATTTTAACTTTAAAATCATTCCATATCCCTTTTTCATCAGCCTCAATACACAAATTTAGAGCTGTTTGTCCTCCCATAGTCGGCAATACAGCATCTATTTTATGTTTTTTTAAAATCTCAATTATTGATTTAGTATTTAATGGTTTTAGATAAACAAAATCAGCCATTGAGGGATCAGTCATTATTGTTGCAGGATTGGAATTGATTAAAATCGTTTCAATACCATCCTCCTTTAAAGACCTTAAGGCTTGGGTCCCAGAATAATCAAACTCACAAGCTTGGCCAATTATAATTGGGCCAGATCCAATAATTAATATTGATTTAAGATTTTTGTTTTTTGGCATATTGTTTAGGGTAAAAGGTATGATTGTTTAAAAAATCAAAAAACAAATTAAACAAAAAAATCATTTATTTCTTATAATTAGATTCTGACGATACTGATATTTTTTTTCTTCCTTTTGATCTTCTATTAGACAAAACTTTTCTTCCTGATGGAGAAGACATTCTTTCCCTAAAACCATGCTTATTCTTTCTTTTTCTAACAGATGGTTGAAATGTTCTTTTCATAAAATTTTGAATAAAAAAATCGGTCCAAATATACAATTTCTTTTAATAAGACATATCTGATAAATAAAGATTTGTTTAGATTTATTAATTTAGCCAAAAAAAAGAAAAAATGATACCTAAAATAATTAAAATTATAACGTCTGTAATTGTATTTTTTCTTGGAGTATACCAGATATCTGAAAATTATATTGGTAATGGAATTTTTTGTTTTTTTATATCTCTATTTTTTATTTTGATATATTTTAAAAATGAGTTAATTTTTTTAGCATTTTTAAGATTAAGAAAACAAGATTTTGATGGAACAAAAAAATGGCTAAATAGAATAACAAATCCTGAACTTCAGTTAGTAAAAAAACAACAAGGTTATTTTCACTATTTACATGGTATTATTTTGTCTCAAAGTAATCTAAATCAAGCTGAAAAACATTTTAAACTGGCTATTAAATTTGGACTCTCTATGTCAGCTGACCTAGCAATGACTAAAATGAGTTTAGCTGGTATTTTAATGCAAAAAAGAAGAAAAAGGGAAGCAATTGACTTACTTGCTCAAGCAAAAAAACTCGATAGACACGGAATGCTAACTGAACAAATAAGAATTTTACAGAGTCAGCTAAAAAGGATTTAATTACTTAGGAATTTTTATTTTGTATTTCTTTCTAGACCTATTATTTAAATGGTTTTGAATCAACCAAGGATTGAAGATTTTCAATGTTTTATAATTTATACCATTTTTATTAGCAAATTCTGACAAATTTTTTATAGGATAATCGACATTCATTACTTCAAAACCATCATCTTTATAATACTCCGAATCTTTAACAAAAAATCCATAATTATTTGGGTTATTTAAAATTAATTTTATTGCATGAATACGAAAAACATATCTTCTAGTTTCATTTCCCAAAAGTAAATCATAATAAGATTTGACATTTTGTTTTTTTAATGCCTTATTGACACCAGACATACCCCTATTATAAGCTGCTGCAGCAAGAGTCCATGTGCCAAACTTATTTTTAGCTTTTTTAATATATCTACATGCTGCAATTGTTGACAACTCAAGATTATATCTTTCATCAACATTATTATTTATTTCTAACCCTAATTCTCTTCCAGTTCCTCGCATAATTTGCCATATACCTTTAGCTCCTTTAGGAGATCTTAAATTTTCAAGACCACTTTCAATAACAGCTAAGTATTTAAAATCATCTGGAACACCCTCTTTTTTTAAAATTGGTTCTATTATTTTAAAAAATTTTCTTGAACGTTTAATCAATTGCAGTGTATTAGATTGCCAATAAGTATTAACAAGAATTTCTTTATCAAATCTTTGAATTAGATCATTTTCGTTTAAATCAACGGTTTCGCCAGAAAATGTTAGTGAATCAGGTATTGGAATTGAATGAATCTTATAGTTATTAAAATCTTCATTATTTTTATTTTTATTTAATTCATTTTTTTTATTACAACTAATAACTAATAATATTGTTAGAGTTAAAGAAAAAAGTTTTTTTAATGTTTTGTTAACATTCATAACTTAAAATTAAGATATTCATTTTAATAACAGTGGTAAATTTTTATTAAACCAATCACTTTTTATTAAAATCATTGCGTGAGTTCCATCTTTAACAATAATAGCATTTTTAATATATCTAGTAGGGAAAACGTTGTCTTTATCTCCATGAATATGTATTATGTTAGAGACAATTGACGTTCTTTTCCAATTAATTTGTTGTTTAACTGCCCAATTTAAATATTGAGGATCTCTAACTGATAGATATCTTTTGTAATGCATTACCTTTTTTTTAACCAAATCTCCAAAAACAAACAAAATTAAATTCTCAATATCATTTATCCATTTTGAAGGAAAAAAAATATTTGCTTTTGTTTTTTTAGCTAAAATCATTGATATAGGTAACTCAAATTTAGATTTAATACTTGAAACAATTATAACTTTAGAAAATTTACAAAAAACTGACATTTCTTGAACTAATATTCCTCCAAAAGAGACGCCTAAAATATAAGGGTTTTTATGTTTAATTTTTTTTGTCATCCTCTTAGCATAGCTACTCAAGCTTTCATTTTCAAAAGGACTAATCCAATCAAGTTTTATCAATTTAAACTTTTTATCTAATTTGATAAACTCAAATATTTTTGAGCTTGCACCCAGGCCAGGCATTAAGTATAGGTAATTCAATACTAAAAATTAATTTTAATTTATATCAAAAAAAATAAAATTCTTTGAAATATTTAGTAAATTTGTTATCCCTAAAATTAAAAAGATATTTTATACAGATATCAAAAACAAGAATAATAAACCTAATTATTAAAATATGAATGATTATAATCTAACAAACAATAATTTTTTGAGACAATTTGAAGTTGAAATAGATGGTCAATTAGCAAGAATTGAGTATGCAGAACAAGAAAGAAAGATTTTTTTAACAAAAATATCTATTCCAAAAAAAATTGAAAGTTCTAATTTTAAAGACTGGTTTATCAAAAAAGTTCTTGATTATGTTAGTGAAAAAAACATAAAAGTTGTTCCAACTAGTCCTGAAATTGCAAGATTTTTGAGAAAAAATAAAAATTATAAAAAATTATTACCTGTGGGAATAAAATTATAGTTACAAATTTCCCCTACAAATTCTCCATATTTGTCAATTCTTAATAGCTTAACCTTTCTTTTTTTATTTATTAAATATGGATTCCATGGTAATTTAACTCTTAAGTAATTATTTGAGTATCCTGTTATATATCCCTTTTTATTTTCATTTTCTAATAATACATCAACAATTTCTCCCAGCTGTCTTTCATAAAAGAACTGTTTTTTTCTTATTGATAATGACCTCAATATGTTACTTCTTTTCTTTCTCTCTTCAACTGGAATAATTTTAGATAAATCTAATGCACTAGTATTGGGTCTTTCTGAGTATGTAAATACATGAAGGTATGATACGTCCAGGCTTTTCAGAAAATTATATGTTTCGTTAAAATTTTCTTCACTTTCACCTGGAAAACCTGCAATAACATCTACACCAATTGATGAATTTGGAATCATTGATTTAATTTTATTAATTCTTTTAGCATAAAGTTCAACCAAATACCTTCTTTTCATTTTTTTTAAAATATAATTGCTTCCACTTTGAAGTGGAATGTGGAAATGTTTACAAAATTTATCGCTTTTAGAGATAAATTCAATTATTTCATCAGATAGTAAATTGGGTTCTATAGATGAAAGTCTGAATCGAACATCAAAATCAATTTTATCCAGTTCATATAAAAGATCTATTAAAGTTTCCTTTTTTTTAAATTTTAAAAATTTTTTACCAAAATCTCCTAAATTTATTCCAGTTAAAACAACTTCTTTAATGTTTTTTTCTAAAATAGAATTGACTCTTTTTAAAACAGATTGAATAGAATCACTTCTTGATCTACCCCTAGCTATTGGTATAGTACAAAATGAACACTTATAATCGCAACCATCTTGAATTTTTACATATGCTCTAGTTCTCTCCTCAACTGAATCAGTTGGATAAAATAGCTGATTATTATTGATCTCACACCTATGAATTTTTTTAACATAACTTGCTCTATAATTTAATAAATAATTATTCAAATTAAATTTTTCTGAGATACCGAGTATTAGATCCACATTTTTAATCTCAGAAATTTCAAAAGGGTTTAATTGTGCATAGCAACCTATAACAACTACAAAACTCTCATAATTTATTTTTTTAGCTTTGTTAACTAGATTTTTTAATTTTTTCTCAGCATTTTCAGTAACTGAACAAGTATTAATAACATAAACGTCAGCATAACTTTGAAAATCTACAATTTTAAAAATTTTATCATCTAAACTTCTAGAAATCTCCGAAGTTTCACTAAAGTTCAATTTACATCCGAGTGTTTTAAAAGCAATTTTTGTTGATTTGAAGTTATCATTAATTTTTTCAAGCATTTATATTATGTTATTTTTACACAAATATAAGACTTTGGTTTTTCTATGAACTCATTTAATCTCAATTTTATATTAGTTATAATTTTTCAATTGATATTATATTCTGGATGCACAGATAAAATTCAAAAGAATATTGAAAACTATAAAATTGTTAGATATAATGAATCTAAAAATGTGACCTCTCTAGATCCCGCATTTGCCAGAAATCCACAAAATATTTGGCCGATTCAACAAATATTTAACTCTTTAGTTCAAATGGATGATTCATTAAACATCAAACCAGAAATAGCATCAAAATGGAATATTTCTAAAGATGGCTTAACCTACACTTTTTTTTTGAGAAATGATGTTTTTTTCCACGAGAGTGATTTGTTTGGAAAAGAAAAAACCAGGAAGGTTATTGCATCTGACTTTGAGTACAGTTTTAAAAGACTTCGCACTGAAAAAGTAGGTTCACCAGGTGGTTGGGTGTTAAATAATGTTAATTATTTTAAAGCTTTAAGTGATAGCATATTTATGATTCAACTTAACAACAAATTTCCAGCTTTTTTATCTCTTTTATCTATGAGGTATTGTTCAGTTGTACCTCACGAAGTTGTTGACTTTTATGGTGAAAAATTTAGGGAGAATCCAATTGGTACTGGTCCTTTTAAATTAAAAAGATGGATTGAAAACGAAAAATTAGTACTTGTTAAAAACAAAAACTATTTTGAGTTTGATAAAAAAGGAAATCGATTACCATATCTAGATGCGATAGCAGTAACTTTTTTTACTGATCCTCAAAGTGAGTTTATGCTCTTTGATAAAAATAAAATAGACTTTATAACCTCTTTGGATAACTCCTACAAAGACGAATTATTAACTATTAATGGTGATTTAAAGAATAAATACATAAACAAAATAATTCTACAGAAAGGACCTATGTTAAATACAGAATATTTAGGATTTTATTTAAATTCTGACTCCGATGAAATAAGTTCAAAAAAAATAAGAGAAGCAATTAACATTGGTTTTAATAGAAATCAAATGATTTCTTATTTGAAAAACGGAATTGGTATTCCTGCATACCAAGGTTTTTTACCTGTTGGTATTATTAATGATTACATTGACAACATAGAACTTTATAATCCAGAAAAGGCTAAAATTTTAGTAGATCAATATATAGAAGAAACTAATTCGGAACCGAAAATATTTTTATCAACTGATCCTAATTATGTTGACATTTGCGAGTTTATTCAAAATGAATTAAAAAAAATAGGTATTAATATTATAATTAATGTAGTACCTACATCAGCCTTAAAAGAGGCAAGAAGTAATGGGAAAGTTGATTTTTTTAGATCAAGCTGGATTGCAGATTATCCTGATGCTGAAAATTTTTTATCATTATTTCATACAAAAAACTTTGCTCCATTCGGTCCCAATTATACACATTTTAGCAATAAAAAGTTTGATTCTCTCTACAATCAAAGTCTATTAGAAATAGATAAACAAAAAAGAGAAAAAATATATTCAAAAATGAATAAAATTTTAACAGATAATTTACCAGTTATTCCAATATATTATGACCAAGCAATATGTTTTTTAAAAAATGACGTGAAAAATTTAAAGTTGTCCCCAATTAATACAATTGACTTTAAATATGTAGATAAGAAATGATTCTATTTTTTTTTGAATTTAGAATATTTATTTTTGAATTTGTCAATTCTTCCAGCAGTATCTACTAACTTTGATTTTCCCGTATAATATGGATGTGAGGTTCTAGAAATTTCTAATTTTACTAAAGGGTATTCATTACCATCAACTTGAATAGTTTCTTTTGTTTCAACAGTAGATTTTGATATGAATATGTCATTATTGGACATATCTTTAAAAGCTACTAATCTATAGTTTTTAGGATGTATATCTTTTTTCATTGTAACAAATTCTTTGCAAATTTAATTTTTTTTTCTAAACTTTAAGCTATTCATTAAATAATAAGTCTTGTTAAGATGAAAACATCAAGCTATTCTATTCAATACGGAACTTTAAATGGTATTATATCCATATCATTTAGTTTAATGTTATTTTTTTTAGATCAACATTATCAAGGTGGTGCTTTTGTAAACCTAATAAATTTTTTAATTTCACTCACAATTATTCTTTTAGCTCAAATTGCCTTTAAAAAAGACAACGGAGGTTATCTAAATTTGTCTGATTCTTTAAAATTAGGACTTGGAATATCCTTAATTAACTCTATTCTAGGAGTACTTTTTTTCTTTGTTTTATCTAATTTTTTAGATCCAAATATGACTGAAAAAACTCTACAAATAGTGGAGCAAAGACTTATAGAAGGTAATCCTGAAATTTCTCAACAAGAATTAGATACATTCATAGAGGCAACTCGTCAAGCAATGACACCATTTACATTATCAACTGCAATTATTATGGCAAGTTTATTTTTTGGTTTTTTAATATCTCTTATTACTGGTTTATTCTTAAAAAAATCTAAAACTGAATAGTTTTTGTAATTTTACTTTATATAAATTGTAATGAATCTTTCAATTATTATTCCATTATATAATGAGAGTGAATCGTTAAGCGAACTTCATAAACTTATTGTTGAAGAGCTTAAAACTCATAATTTATCCTATGAAATTATTTTTATTGATGACGGAAGCACTGATAACTCATGGGAAATAATTGAAATACTTGGAAATAGAAACAAAAAAGTTAAGGCTTTCAGGTTTTCGAAAAACTTTGGAAAATCTCAAGCTCTAAATGCTGGATTTGATATATGTTTAGGAGATATAGTAATTACGATGGATGCGGACTTACAAGATTCTCCCTCTGAAATAATTAAACTATATCATAGCATGTTGAAAAACAATTACGATATATTGTCTGGATGGAAAAAAAAGAGATATGATTCATTTATTTTTAAAAATTTACCATCCAAATTTTTCAACTATGTGGTTAGAAATATATCAAAAATTATAATACATGATTTTAATTGTGGAATAAAAGCTTACAAGAACGAGGTAGTTAAATCTATTGATGTATATGGTGAAATGCATAGATATATACCACTTCTTGCTTACGACAAAGGATTCACAAACATTAATGAGAAAGTTGTTGTACATAAACCAAGAAAATATGGGAGAACAAAGTTTGGAATTAATAGATTTTCAAATGGATTTTTGGATTTAATTACTCTATTATTTTTTCAAAAATTTGGAAAAAGACCAATGCACTTTTTTGGACTTATTGGTTCGATAATGATATTGATTGGATTTATTTCATCACTATATTTAGGTATTGATAAATTATATTTTGAAACTAGTGGAAGGCTAATAACTGATAGACCTCATTTTTATGTTGCATTGACTACAATGATTTTAGGAGCTCAATTTTTTGTTGCTGGATTTGTTGGAGAACTAATTGTAAAAAATAAACCTATCAGTAAAAGATATAATATAATATCCTCAATAAATTCATAAAATGAATATTATTCAAAAATCAAAAATTTGGGAAAAAAGTCCGTTTGACTCTAAAACAAGAAATAAGGTAAGAGAATTGAAAAAAAATCCTGATTTGTTGTATGACTCTTTTTATAAAAATTTAGAGTTTGGAACAGGTGGAATAAGAGGTATAATGGGTGTAGGAACAAATAGGGTTAATAAATATACAATTGGTAAAACAACACAAGGTTTAGCCAAGTATCTTTTAAAAAGCTTTAAAAATGATAATATAAAGGTGGTTTTAGCATATGATTGTCGAAATAATGGAGTGTTGTATTCAAAGGTTGTGTCAAATGTATTATCAGCTAATGGAATAATTTGTTATGTATTCAGAGATATAAGACCTACGCCCCAGTTATCATTTGCAATAAAAGAATTAAACGCACAGTGTGGAATAATGCTAACCGCATCCCATAATCCACCAGAATATAATGGTTACAAAGTTTATTGGAGTGATGGAGGTCAAATTGTTCCACCTATTGATAAAAATCTAATTGAAATTATAAACTCAACAAAATACGAGGAAATTAACTTTAAATCTGAAAAAAAATATATTACAAAAATTAGTAAAAATTTTGACAATAAATTTATTGAAGCCTCAACAAAATCTGTAAAATTTAAAGTGTTAAATCAAGAAAATTTAAAAATAACATTTAGCTCACTTCATGGGACCTCTATTAAGATCCTACCTGATTTAATGAAAAAAGAAGGTTTTAAAAATTTTAATATAGTTGATATAGAATCTCAACCAGATGGAAATTTCGGCAAACTTACATCTCCTAATCCTGAGGATCCTAAATCATTTAAAGAATCATTAAAACTTGCAAATAAAACCGATAGCGATATTGTAATTGTTACTGATCCAGATGCAGATAGATTAGGTATAGCCATAAGAAATAATAACAAAAAATTAGTTCTTCTTAATGGGAACCAAACCATGGTAATTTTTACAGATTTTTTGTTAAATCAATTGAGATTGAAAAAAAAACTTAACAAAAATTATTTTGTAGCTACTACCATTGTTTCAACACCTTTAATGAGTAAAATCGCAGAGAATTACGGCGTTGATTGTAAAATAACACTTACAGGATTTAAATGGATATCAAAACTTATTAGTGAAAATAAAAATATTAAATTTATTGGAGGAGGCGAGGAAAGTTATGGATATTTAGTTGGTGATTTAATTAGAGATAAAGATGCTATAACATCTTCTCTACTTGCATGTAAAATTGCAGCTTATCTTAAAAATCAAAATAAATCAATTTTTGATTATTTAATTTCTATTTATAAAAAATACGGTTTGTACAAGGAAAAGCTAATTTCAATTGAAAAAAAAGGCAAAAAAGGGAATGAGGAAATTAATAATTTAATGAATTTTTACAGAAAGTATAAATCAGAATATCTTGGAAAATACCAAATTTTAGTTAAAGAAGACTACGAGTCCGGTTTTTCTATAAACTTAAAATCAACAAAAAAAAATAAATTAAACTTACCTAGAACCAATTTATTGAGATTTATTTTTAATGATGGTTCGATTTTATCTATAAGGCCAAGTGGAACTGAACCAAAAATTAAACTCTATATTTCAGTAAATATGTCTATTAAATTTGACGAAAAAATTGAAAAAATTGAAACTAATCTCAATAATAAAATTGATAATTTAATAAGATCTTTAAAAATATAAATGCAATATTTTAAAAAAATACTTCACTTTGCTTACCCATACTCTAAATATGCATATTTAAATATTTTTTTTAATTTAATTTATGCTGTTTTCAGCGCTTTATCTTTTCTTGCCCTAATCCCAATGCTTGATGTTCTTTTTAATACAACTGAATATGTTGATACTCCTCCAAAATATGTGGGAATATCAGATGCAAAAAATTTTATTAAAAATTATGTTAACTATCATGTATCTCAAGTGGTTTTAGAAAATCCAGTTAAAGCTCTGTTTATTACTATATCAATAATTCTTTCATTATTTTTTATAAAAAATATATCGAATTATTTAGCATTATATTACATAACATTTCTAAGAAATGGAGTTCTTAAAGATTTGAGAGATAATATTTACGAAAATTTAATTAATCAACCAATAAATTATTATTCTAACAGAAAAAAAGGAGATATTTTAAGTAGACTATCTTCTGATGTTACAGAAATTCAAAACTCATTTCTCTCTATTCTTGAACTACTAATTAGGGATCCATTAACAATAATATTTACTATTCTAATTATGTTTTCAATTAGTATTGAACTTACAATTTTTGTTATAACATTTATTCCTATTTCAGGTTTAATTATATCTTGGATAGGAAAAGTTTTAAAAAAAATTTCATTAAAGGTTCAAAATGAACAAGGTAAATTTTTAACAATAATTGATGAAACTCTCAGTGGATTGACTATCATCAAAATTTTTAAGGCTGAGAAAATATTCATTTCAAAATTTAAAAAATCTACCTCATTTTTCTTTAAGTATTCAAATAGACTTGTAAATAGACAAAATTTAGCATCCCCATTAAGCGAATTTTTAGGAATTATTGTAATCGGAGGTCTACTTTGGTATGGAGGGAAAATGGTTTTAATTGATGAAACACTTAATGCAACAACATTTATATCATTTATGGCTTTAGCCTATAATATATTAACTCCAGCTAAATCAATTAGTAAATCATTTTATAATATAAAAAGAGGAGACGCAGCAGCTGATAGAGTTCTTAAAATTCTAGATTTGAAGAAATCATTTGAATTTACAGGAAAAGATGATAGTGTTATTTTTAAAAAAGATATTGTATTTAAAAATATCAATTTTTCTTACTCAAATCTTCCAGTCATAAAAAACTTCTCCTTAAAAATCAATAAAGGAGAATCGGTCGCATTTGTTGGGGAATCTGGATCAGGTAAATCTACAATTATCAATTTATTAGCTAAGTTTTTTAAACTTCAAAATGGCGACATATTAATTGATAATAAGAGTATCAAGGAATTAAGTTCAAATTCAATTAGATCAATAATTTCAATTGTTACTCAAGAATCTATTTTATTTAATGATACAGTTAAAAATAACCTACTTTTAGGCAATGAAAATGTAAGTGATGAAAAACTTATAGATGCTTGCAAAATTGCTTACATTAATGAAGTTATTGAGGGATTACCTGATAAATATCAAACTATTGTTGGTGAACGTGGAAACAATTTATCTGGTGGTCAAAAACAAAGATTGACAATAGCAAGAGCCTTACTTAAAAATGCTCCTGTATTAATTTTTGATGAAGCCACTTCTTCATTAGATACTAAATCTGAGAAAAAAATTCAAGACTCATTAGTTAAGCTTATGAGAAAAAAAACTTCAATAACAATAGCTCACAGAATATCTACTGTTAAAAAAGTTGATAAAATAGTTGTAATGAAAAATGGAGAAATTAATGGAGTTGGTTCTCATGAATCTTTAATAAAATCAAATAAACATTATAAAATTTTGTTTGAATCACAAGGGATTTAGTTACAATAATTAAAATGTTTATAATTAATTAAAACTTCTTCTTTGTTAGCTTAAAATTTAGCTCTTTATTATTGATAAAAAATGTAATTTTAAGTAATGTTTTAATTATTTAAATGATACATTTTTTTGGTGATCCTGATAATGAGATAATCGCAGCAAAATCAAATAAAAATTTATCTGATAAAGAGATCAAAAAGCTCGAGTGGCTTTTTTCAAAAAAACTAATCAACTCAAAAAAAATTAACGGAAAATTTATTGGAACTAGACCATTTAATGTAACTCCATGGTCAACTAATGCAGTTGAAATTACGCAAAATATGGGATTAGATAAGTTGATTAGAATTGAATTGTACAAAAATTCTAACACAATTAAAGATTATGATTCAATGATTGAAACCAAAATTTATGGTCTTAATCAAAATATATTTAAAGTGGATGTAAAACCAAAAAATAAAATATTTATAAAAAACATTGGAAACTATAATATTAAAGAAGGACTTTCACTTAGTAACGAAGAAGTAAATTATTTAGATAAACTTTCTAAAAAACTTGGAAGACTATTAACAGATTCAGAGGTCTTTGGTTTTTCTCAAATAAACTCAGAACATTGCAGACATAAAATATTTAATGGAGAATTTATATTAAATGGAGTTACAAAAAAAAATACTTTATTTAAATTAATAAAAAAAACTTCATCAATAAACAAGAATACTATTGTATCTGCTTATAAAGATAATGTTGCATTTATTAGTGGTCCAATAATTGAACAATTTTCTCCAACACACGGAGATAAGCCGAGTTTATACAAAACAAAAAAAATAGAAAGTGTGATTTCACTTAAAGCTGAAACACATAATTTTCCTACCACAGTTGAACCATTTAGTGGAGCAGCAACTGGTTCGGGTGGAGAGATCAGAGATAGATTGGCTGGAGGTAAAGGATCGATACCTTTAGCTGGAACAGCAGTTTATATGACTCCATATCCAAGATTAAATAAATGTCATTATGAAAAAAAAGTTCCTACTAGAAATTGGTTATATCAAAAACCTGTTGATATATTGATTAGAGCATCAAATGGGGCATCAGACTTTGGAAATAAATTTGGGCAACCATTAATATGTGGTTCAATTTTAACTTTTGAACACTTTGAAAATGAAGAAATTTTATCATATGATAAAGTCATAATGCTTGCTGGAGGAGTTGGTTTTGGTAAAAAATCTGAATCGATTAAAGAAAAACCTAATAAAGGGGAATTAGTAGTTCTTTTAGGAGGTGACAATTATAGAATAGGAATGGGAGGAGCAGCTGTTTCGTCTACTGATACAGGATCTAATATTAATTCACTTGAACTAAATGCAGTTCAAAGGTCAAATCCTGAGATGCAAAAAAGAGTTTCAAATGTAATTAGAGCTCTTGTTGAGAAAAATAAAAATCCAATTATTTCAATTCATGATCATGGAGCTGGTGGACATCTTAACTGTTTAACAGAGTTAATGGAGGAAACAGGAGGTGATATTAATATTGACAAGTTTCCGATTGGAGACCCTACTCTTTCACTTAAAGAAATTCTAGGAAATGAATCCCAAGAGAGGATGGGTTTAATTGTCAATAAAAAAAATATAAACTTAGTTAAAAAAATAGCGGATAGAGAAAGATCACCAATTTATGTGGTTGGTAAAATAACAAATAACAACAAATTCAAATTTTATTCAAAAAAAAATAATGAAACAGCAATTGATCTTTCAAATAAAGATCTTTTTGGAAGTTCGCCAAAGAAAATTTTGATAGATAATTCTGTAGAAAAAAGTTTCACAAAAATTATTTATAATGATAAAAAAGTAAAAAAATATTTAAAAAAAATTTTTGAATTAGAAAGCGTTGCCTGTAAAGACTGGTTGACAAATAAAGTTGATAGATGTGTTACTGGCAAAGTAGCTCTTCAACAATGCACTGGAGAGCTGCAGCTTCCTCTTAATAATTGTGGAGTTATAGCATTAGATTTTGCTGGTGTTCACGGAATAGCTACATCAATAGGTTTTTCACCAATCTCATCATTAATTGATTCTAAATCTGGAACCAAGAATTCTATTGGTAAAGCACTTACTAATATAATTTGGGCTCCACTAAAAAATAATCTTAAATCAGTTTCATTGTCTGCAAACTGGATGTGGCCTTGTAATAATAGAGGTGAAGATTTCAGATTATTCCAAGCTGTAGAAACTTGCTCCAGATTTGCAATAGAACTTGGAATTAATATACCTACTGGCAAAGATTCTTTGTCAATGAAACAAAAATATTCAAATTTAGAGGTAAAAGCTCCTGGAACGGTTGTGATATCTGCTTCTGCTCACTGTTCAGATATAAAAAAAGTTATTACTCCAGTCGTTTTAGCAGATGGAGGAGATATTTATTACATTGATTTTTCGAATGATAAATTTTATTTAGGTGGTTCTGCCTTTGCCCAAGCATTGGGTTATGTTGGTAAAAAAACACCAACCATAAAAAATTCTGAATATTTCAAAACTGCGTTTAATGTAACTCAAGATCTAATAAAAAAAGGGGGCATATCGTCAGGTCACGATATTGGTTCGGGTGGCTTGATAACATCTTTAATGGAGCTTTGTTTTTCATCAAAAAATATTGGTTTGAAAATCGATATAAGCTCATTTAAAAGTGATAGTACTTGCTCTATTCTATTCTCTGAAAAAATTGGGATTCTAGTACAATCAAAAAACAATTTAACTAAAATTTATGCTAAACATGGAATAAGCTGTGTTAAAATAGGTATCCCAGTTTCAAATCCTATAATTAAAATTAAAAGAAATGATAAATCATATGAATTTTCAGTTAATAAAATGAGAAAAAAATGGTTTAATAAATCATTTCTTTTTGACAAAAAACAAACTAGTATTAAATATGCAAAGAAACGTAAAAAAAACTTTGATAAACAATTACTCAAATACACATTTCCCAAAAACTTTTCAGGAATATTATCACCAATACCAAATAAAAAAATAAATGCAGCTATAATAAGAGAAAAGGGAAGTAATTCTGAAAGAGAAATGGCTTATGCAATGTATCTAGCTGGATTTAATGTTATTGATGTCCACATGACTGACTTAATTAGTGGTCGTGAAACATTGGATAATGTTCACTTTATTGCCGCTGTAGGTGGCTTTTCAAACTCAGATGTTTTAGGTTCTGCTAAAGGTTGGGCCGGTGCTTTTAGATACAATAAATTAGCTAACCAAGCGATAACGAATTTTTTTAACCGGGATGACACTCTTTCGTTAGGAGTATGTAATGGATGTCAACTGTTCATTGAACTTGGTTTAATAAATCCAAAACATAAAGAAAAACCTAAAATGCTAATAAATAAGTCTAATAAATTTGAATGTTTATTTACATCTGTAAAAATAATTAATAGTAATTCAATAATGTTACATGGTATGGAAAATAGCGTTCTTGGTATTTGGTCAGCTCATGGAGAGGGAAGATTTTACTTACCATTAGATGAAAAGCAATATCAAATTTCAGCAAAATATTATTATAAAGATTATCCATCTAATCCAAATGGATCTGACTTCAATACAGCAATGTTGACAAGTGATGATGGAAGACATTTAGTTATGATGCCTCACATTGAAAGATCCCTGTTTCCATGGAATTGGTCTTACTATCCTCAAAAAAATAAAAAAGATCAAATCTCACCTTGGATTAACGCATTTAAAAATGCTTACAACTGGTTTATTTAATTTTTTTAATAAATATTTTTTTTTAAATTAACAATAAATAAAAAAACAATGACACCCTCAAGGCTATTCGAATTTTTAGAATTTCAAATTGATAGTGCACCATTAACTAAAACTTTGTCAACAAAATACTCAGGTAAGTGGAATTCAATTTCATCTGATTTTTTTTATAAACAAGTTCAAAGGGCCTGTTCATCACTAATTGAAATGGGGATAAAAAAAGGTGACAAAATTGCTTTAATTTCAACTAATAATAGAACAGAATGGTGTATCATGGACTTAGCTATTTTGCAAATTGGAGCTATAACAGTTCCGATATATCCTACAATTACAGCAAAAGATTATGAGTACATACTAAATCACTCAGAAAGTATTATTTGTTTTATTTCTGATAAAATTATATATGATAAGATTTCAACTATTAAATCAAAAACAAAAAAATTAAAAGAAATATATTCGTTTGATAAAATTGGTGGGTGTAAATCATGGGAATTGCTTCTTAACAAAGATTCAATTTCTAATCAACAAGAAATTGAAAAATTTAAAAAAAATGTAAAACCTAGTGATGTTGCAACTATAATTTACACCTCAGGTACAACCGGTATTCCAAAAGGTGTAGTACTAACTCACAATAATATAGTTTCTAACGTTTTATCTGCTTCTAAAAGACTACCTCTAAATATTGGAAATTCAAAAGCACTTAGTTTTCTTCCNGTTTGTCATATTTTTGAAAGAGTNATNCTTTATGTTTATTATTTTAATAGNATTGAAATTCATTTTGCTGAATCAATTGAAACNATTGGTGAAAATTTAAAGGAAGTNAAACCAAACTTTATGACAGCAGTACCTAGACTTTTAGAAAAACTTTATGACAAAATTTACTCTAAAGGGGAAACACTTTCAGGAATAAAGAAAAGTTTATTTTACTGGGCAGTCAATCTTGGACTAAATTTTAAACCTTACGGGAAAAATGGATTTTTTTATGAGTTAAAACTAAAGATTGCAAGAAAGTTAATTTTTTCAAAATGGAAAGAAGCTCTTGGAGGAAATTTAGATGTTATATGCTCTGGAAGTGCTGCACTTCAACCAAGATTAGCTAGAGTATTTACAGCTGCTGGAGTTACTATTGCTGAAGGCTACGGGTTAACAGAAACATCCCCTGTTATAACAGTCAGTGATTTTAGAAATAAAATGCTAAAAATTGGTTATGTTGGAAAACCAATTGATGGTGTTACTATTAAAATAGCTGAGGATGGAGAAATTTTATGTAAAGGCCCTAATGTAATGAAGTGTTATTATAAAGATCCTAAATTAACCAATGAAGTTATTAAAAACGGGTATTTTCATACTGGTGATATTGGAATAATTGATTCTGACGGTTTTTTAAAAATTACTGATAGAAAAAAACAATTGTTTAAAACTTCTGGAGGAAAATATATTGCACCTCAATTAATTGAAAATAAAATGAAACAATCTCTATTTATTGAGCAAATTATAGTTGTAGGTGAAGGAAAAAAAATGCCTGCAGCCTTAATTCAACCCTCATTTGATTTTATTAAAAATTGGGCTGAAGAAAATGATTTTAAAATTGGTGAAAAAAATAATGAAATTTGTGAAAATTCAATTTTAAAAGATTTTATTGGAAAAGATATTGAATTACTAAACGAAGGTTTTTCACAATGGGAGAAAATTAAGAAATTTGAACTCACACCTGATGTTTGGAATATTGAAGACGGTCACTTAACTCCAACTATGAAAGTAAAAAGAAAAGTTATTGTTAAAAAATATAATAATTTAATAGAAAAAATTTACTCTTAATTTATATTAATAATAATTGTCAGTTGATAGTCTATTGAATTGTCCTCTTCTATTTCTTCTATAAATACTAAAATCAAAAGTTATAAATAATTCAAATATACTTGGAGAATATGAAGCTGGCTCATTTAAACTAGTAGCGGGTTTTCTAACAGGGAAATTATATAGAAGTCCAAAATCGAAATTTTCAACAGCCAATCCTAATGATACACCAAAATTATTTAAACCGGTGCCATTTAAACCTGAGCCTAGATGTTGATTTAAACCAAATGAGAATTCTCCTAACTGTATGTCTTGTGATAAAAATATCACTGATGATTGCCCTTGCTTAGTATAGGAAATAAAAGTATAAAGGTATGAATATCTTGGAAGAAATCTCCTCTCATAAGGATTTAAGTCAAACTCATACCCTCCTTGAAGTGAAATTTGCATAGGCAATGTATTTTTTTCATCGTCTTCACCGTCATATGAAATATTTGGTCTATTTAATCTTTTAAAACTTAATCCAGCTAAATACTTTTCGTTATGAATTAGAAATGATGCTCCTAAATCAAAATAATTTTTTCTATTAACCATTGCAAGAACCAACTCATCATTTGTCTGCTGAGCAATTGTTCCAAAAGGAATACCTAAACCAATTATTTGATCTTCTAAAATTAAATTTGATGGATTAACTCCCTTACTTCCAAATCCAATTGTAACAGCTGGTAGTAAAAAAAGATTGTTATCTAATTGTAATTTATATATATAACTAAGATTAATTAAATTAGAGGTGTATCCAGTATTTTGGATTTTAAATGTATTGATATCCATTCCAATGCTAAAATCTAAATTTTCAAAAGATAATGAACCAAAAACATATTTGTTATCCATTTTATCATATGCATTAATATTCATTGAATTATATAAAACTCCAACATTCATTAGGCTATTGAATCCAAAGTAACTAGGATTAATTTTTTGAAGAAATTTTGATGTATTAACAACATAATCCTCCTGCGATTGAAGTATTCCAATAGAAAAGAGTATGAAAACAAAAAAATATTTAAATCTACATCTCATCATCTTATCATAATAAAAGTTCCACTTTTTACAATCTCTTTATTCTTTGTAGGATCAGTGGTTGAAACTTCTCCAACAGCAGTATAAATGTAATAAGGAGAATAATGTTCCTCTCCTTTGTATGTTCCATCCCATCCACAAATTTCGATTGGTTTTGTTTTATTGTCACATGGAGCATCAGCGTCATTAATAGTACTATCAGTATCACTTTCAAAATAAACCAAATTACCTCTGTAATCGTATACTGAAAAATTCATTGTTTTAAAACCAGTAAAATGAGGCCTAAAAATATCATTTACTTTATCGTCATTTGTAGGGGTAAATGCATTAGGAACAAGAATATTATAACCTTTTCCTACAATAATTTCTTGAGTAAATTCATCATAACAACCAACTGAATTATATATTCTTAGTGTTGCAAAATAAGTTCCTGAAATACCATATATGTGTCTTACAGTTGTAATAGTTGAAGTTAAGGAGTCAACATTAACAGGTAAACTTCCATCTCCAAAAATCCACTCGGATCTAACATATGGATCAGTAGAGGTATTCTGGAAAGTAACTTCATCTCTTACCTTTATTTCAGTATCTGGGGTTGGATTAGATGAACTTGTAACTGACTGAGTGGTAGCATAAGTGAAACCTGCTTCACCAAGTCTTTTGTCAATAACAACGGATGTTCTACAGTTATTATCAATATTTGTGATAGTCATTATTTTACTAGAATTTTCAGATGCGTTGGTAATTTTTATATTATATGTAAAAGCATCAATTTTAGTTATATTAGGATTTGTTGACGTATTAACAGCGGTTGGATCATATGTTCCAATATTACTTCCATCGTAAGTAAAATTAAGTCTTCCATTATTATTATCAAAAATCTTAATAGTTATGTCTCCCTGATCATTATTACATAGATTACTTGATAAATATGGACCCTCCATTACATATAATTCTCTATTTTCCTCAACAATAATATTTTCTTCATAATATAAAGAGTTATTTATTAGATTTCCACAACTACTATTTGAATTTAGTGACTTAATAATAACTTTATAATTTCCGGGGATAAGATCACTCAAACTAGTTTGATTCTTGTATGAATCTAGATATTTGTATCCAGCAGGAGTTGAAGTAGAACCAGAGGAAGCTACGCTTACAGTTGAAAGATCTTCGATATACCAGTTTATCTGGTAAGGTAACTGTCCTCCGGTTACTTCAATTTTAATTTTACCGTTTGCTGTAACAGCATCACAATCTGGTGGAAGCGATTTAACTGTCTTCCCATCATTGTCAGTTAACCCTCCATCAACAACAAAATTCTTTGTACTGTCGGAATTGACAATTATTGGATTTGGGTTTGTTCCAGTAGAATCACCAATGGTAATTTGACATCCCTGACTATCAGTAACTGTCAATTGATATGATCCTGGTTTTGCATTAGATATAACTTCACCAACATAAATTGCATCTGGTGATAAACTTCCACTTGCAGTGTAGGTCCATTCATAATCATAAGTCGCTACACCCTCAATAATAAAAGGAACACCTCCACTTATTTCAGCTTTAAGCTCGTCAACAAGTCCAGTACAAGGGTCTGGGTCAAATGTTAAACTTCCAGCATATTCTAATTTTAAATTTTCTTGAATTGTAAAATCAAGAGATTCAACACACGTTGATGTTCCAGCTTCACTAACAGATAAAATATAATCTCCAGGGAATTGACCTTTAATCCTATGAAGAGATGTCGGACTTCCAGGCTTTACATATATTGATGTTGTTGCTCCAGACAAATCTGGAGAACCATTCGGGCCAGATAATGTTAATTCAAACGAAGTATTATTTCCTAAATTATTTTCGATGTTAAACAAAATATCGTATTCTTCTTGTGCTGGGTCATTACAATCTGATTTTGTTTTTTGAGTTCTAAAATTAATAATCCTAATTCCTTTTTTCTTGATAGTAATCGATTCAGTTACATTAATTCCACCACATAGTGGATTAGTATAATTCCTAGCATCGCTAACTTTTGCTCTATAAACTCCAACCTCTAGGCCAGATGCGATTAAATTACTCTTTAATCCAGGTAATTCTGTCCATACTTGTTTTGATTCTATTAGATCTTTTCTTAAAGGGTCTAATGGATATCCATCGAATTTGTCGTCAACACCGTCACCATCTGTATCAACTAAATTAATATTAGTTTGAGAAAATGTATTCTCAAATTCGTCAGTTAATCCGTCGCCGTCAGTATCTTTGGATAACAATAATGCAGTTTGTGTCGCACTTGACGAATAAGGATCGGTCGACTGAAGATTTTCATCAATATCTAGATAACCATCACCATCATAATCTTCTCCTCTAGGATTTGAGTTTATAACCTGAATCGTCTTCTCCTGCTCCCAAACTATACTAAGCGGAGAAATTAAATTTTCTACATCAGAAATTTCAATCACACCAAACTCATTTCCACAACCAATATCTTGCTTTTTATTAATCTTATAAGTAAGGGAAGGATTTTTATCAGCTAAATCAACGTTTCCTGACGAGGTTAGACATTCACTTGCAGATAACGAAATAGTCCACTGATACTCACCACTTTTATCAAGATTAGTAATTGACCTTACTTTAAGATCACTTCCAGTCAAATCACCCCAAGCACCATCAAAACTATAATTTTTGGAAACATTTTTAATTTGAACTCTAGTGTTCAATGGTAAATCATTAACAGATGTAAATTCAATTGATCCTAAAACGCCTGATTCACAATCTGTATCGGAAGGCGATGCAGTTACCTCAGGTTTTGTAGGGATGTTCCAAGTAATGTTTGTGGCAAAATCAGATGTTTCACAACCATTACCATCTATTATTCTCATTGTTGTAATGGGCTGAGCTAAAGATGATAAATCTGCGTAAGGATAAGTGACAGTAAGAGTACCAGATGTTCCTCCACTTCCAGTAAATTCTCCAATAGCCTCACCACCATTTAATTTGATATCGTAATCAAATCCTGGTTGAGTATTGTTAACGACGAATTTTAAAACTAGTTGATCATTAGGACAAGATGGAAAAGAGCTATTTACACTGTCAAATGATACTGATGGTGAAGAAGGTTGTTTTATTAAAACTGTTTTAGATACCTCACAGAACAATCCGTCTGGCCCCTGATCCTTGACAGTAATTCTATAAAGACCAGCCGATAAGTTTTCAGCGCTTGATAAGTTACCTACAGCTGAAGCAGATGGACCAATTAATCCAGGAAGCTTTGTCCAAGTAAAGGTGTAAGTATTTCCAACTCCTCCTGTTGCTTCAACGTTTATAACACCATTATCGAAGCCTGTTTCACAATTTAATAATATTATAGCATCTGTTGTTGTTCCGGTACCTGTTGTAGCCTCAAAATTTGGTCCAGATGAAGCAAGAATATTTAATTTTAATTGATCATAACCACCTACTGTAAACTCTTGAGATATAGAACAGTTTAAAATAGTATCTGACACAGTTAATGAATAATTTCCAACTTCTAAGTTTTCTAAATTAGGACTATTACCCCTTAGTATTCCATCCTTGTACCAGGCATATGAGTAATTTCCAGTTCCTCCGCTAAATGCTGAAACTGGGGATCCAGCAACAATGTTTAGTGTTTTTATACTTCCATTTGAAGCAGTTGAAGTAGCACAATAACTTCTAGTAATAACAGCTTTTGAAGGATCATATGAAATTTCAGTACCTAATGTTATATTATCTCTTTCTGCCCATTTAGTAGGATCGGTGCAAGTGTTATCTCTAAATAAAATTCTATATGATTTTCCAATTACTGCAAGATTTGTGAATGTAAATGTGGCACTTCCTGTATTAGGATGAGTATCAACCAAGGCTCCATTTTCGTCATAAAGGAAAATATTATATACCCCATCACCTCCTGAAACTGATCCTTGAATCGCACCAGTTGTAGCACCTCCACATAAATTTAAATCATTAATTTTCATCTCACTTGGGCCAGTAATTGTAAAAGATTCAGTATTGGACTCACATCCATTTAATGTTACTTTTAAGTCATATGTTCCAGATGTTAATGCAGATGGATTAACAACATCTGTAGTAC
>PACV01000078.1 GCA_002702875.1 Flavobacteriaceae bacterium | reverse complement strand
CAGCTAAAACAGCAAAACAATTTGTAATACCAGTAGTTAGAAAAGATCTTTGGAAAAAAAGAATTGCATCTAATGTTGCTTTTATTGAATCGGAACACAAAAAATCTAAAATTAAAGATTCAAAAAAAATAAAAGGTGCTGTAAGCTATTATCAAAAAATTCTTCCGAAAATTTATGGTGCTGGGGTTATAAAGGGATGGATGAATAATATTAATGTACAAATCAAAGGATTGAAAAAAGTTGTTTACAGACAAGTTAAAAAATCTGATATGAGAGTAGTAGCCCACAAAAGTACAGCTTTGGCTGCTCAAAATTTCTTAATAAGTATGGCTGGAAAAGGATATGACACCTGCACTATGGAGGGTTTCGACTCATTAAAAGTAAAAAAGATATTGGGGTTGCCTAGCGAGGCAGAAATTAGTATGGTAATTGGATGTGGAATACGAACCAAGAAAGGAGTTTATGGACCAAGGTTTCGCGTGCCTATCGATGAAATTTATTTTGAAAAGTAAATAGAATTATATGTAAAATATAGATCTTGCTGTGTTATATGTTGGTTATATTGTATTTAATATTTTATTATCCAGCTTAAAAATTGCACCTAATTAACTTGCCTGAAATTATTTATCCCCCTTCTCAACCATTCATAATATTCACGTGAATCACAATATTGAATCGATTTATTTAAAATAGTTCCGTCTGCTCTCATCAAAACATAAAAAGGCTGAGACGCTGAGGAAAAATTAATATTTTGGAAAGCCGCCCATTTCTCTCCTGTAGTTTTGATAGTCTTTACTAATCCATTTGGGAATTTCAAATCAAATTTCTCGTTATCAGATAACATTTTCCTATCATCAACATAAAGAGAGATAATAACATATTCATCATTTAACAATTTAAATATTTCAGGTTTTGACCAAACATTTTCTTCCATCTTTCGGCAGTTTACACAAGCCCATCCTGTAAAATCGAGTAAAATAGGTTTGGCATTAGCTTCAGCATAATTTCTACCTACATCAAAATCTTTAAAACATTTAAGGTTTAAAGGGCATTCCGTGTCCTGTGAATAAACGCTGTAAAACGTAGGTGGAGGAAATCCACTTAGTAAAGTTAATTTTCCTCTCTGGTTCTTCCCTAATCCTGGTAGAAGATAAATAAAAAATAAAAAAACTAAAAAAGCAGATAAACGCTGGATTTTTGAAATTTTTAAATCATTTTCTTCATGAGGAAAGCGAAACCAACCCATCAAGTACACAAATAGTATAATAAAAATTATCAGCCAAATTGAAATAAAAACTTCACGCTTTAAAATTCCCCAATGAGCAACCAAATCAGCATTTGAGAGAAACTTTAACGCCAGTGCTAATTCTAGAAAACCTAATGTAACTTTTAATTTAGTCAACCAACCTCCCGATTTAGGAATAGATTTTAGGACTCTTGGAAAAAGGGCAAGTAAACCAAAGGGTAATGCTAAAGCAATACCAAATCCTGCCATTCCAGAGGTTAATTCCATAGCACCTCCATCAACTGTCATGGAACCTACTAATAGTGATCCTAAAATTGGCCCAGTACATGAAAAGGATAAAATTGCTAATGTCAATGCCATAAAAAACGTACCAATAATTCCACCAATTGAAGCCAAACTATCTGAGCGACTAACCCAAGTTATAGGTAAGGTAAGTTCATAATAACCAAAAAAAGAAAATGCAAAAAATATAAATACCACAAAAAAGAACAAATTCATAAAAATATTGGTGGAAATTGTATTGAGAATTTGCGGATCAAGCGAATCCAAAAAATGAAACGGTAAACTGAGCAAGATGTATATTAGGAGAATAAAAAAACAGTAAAGTAAAGCCTGGAAAACCCCTTTTCTTTTGTTTTTACTTTGTTTTAAAAAAAATGACACAGTTAGTGGAATCATTGGAAAAACACAAGGAGTCAATAAAGCAATTATACCTCCTATAAACCCTAACAGAAATATATTTAAAAGAGGACTATTAATGGTTTTTTGATCTTTATGAAATAGTAATTCATTATTTTTCAAATTAATTTTTAAAGCAGCAATTTTTTTTAAACTAGAAGAATCAATTAACTTTCTTTTCTCAGTAACTAATTTTGATTTATCCAACACAAAACGAAATGGTTCATTTCTAAAAATGCAAACTTTATCATCACAAGCCTGATAATTGATTTCCCCTTCAATGGAGGCCAAATCTGGATCTCTAAGAATTATATTTTGTTCAAAGAAAGCTTCGTTATCAAACCAAGATAACTCCATCTCAAAGATTGGATCAAAGGATTTTTTAGAAATTCCCTCATTAATTTTTCCATCCAGATTAAAGTGACCCTGTTTATCTTTATAGATAAATTCTGTAGGTAATGGTCCTCCTTTAACTGGATTACTTGAATACAAATGCCAGTTAGATTCAATCTTGGCTTTAAATTTCAACAAGTAGGTGGTATCGGATAATTTTTCAAAACCAGATGACCATTCAATCGGTTCTTGGGCTTTTATGATAAAAACCGATAAAAAGACTAGTAAATAAATTTTTTTAAACATCATATTTAATTAGCCACTTATCTAATGCATTTTGATCTATTAAATACCTGCTATCAACTCTTTTTCCTATTATCCAAATGATGTCATCACCTGAACAAAGTATCCATTGGTTTTCCTTATCAATTAGTGAAAACTTTTCGTCCTTAAAGTATTTACTTAACTTCTTTTTACCATTAAGTCCATTGGGATAAAAGTAGTCACTTTTATTCCACTTTCTTAGAGTTAAGGGGAATTTTAATAACTTTTTATTAAAACAAGCGACNNTTCTANAATCAATTTTCAGTTTAGTTTTTATACCAAATTTCAATGATATTGGGGTTTGGATATTTTTAATATTCCGATCGATTGTATAAATTTTATGATTATTTCCGATAAGCTCAATCAGCAACAAGTTGGAGCGATCTTTGACCAATCGGTGTGTTTTGGAAAATAATTGTTTTCCACTTTGTGACTTCAATAGTTGATTTAAATCTTTAACATTTTCAAATCCATATTTAATGAATAAGGCGTGAAGGTAAAAGTCAATAGGCTTAAGTAGTTTTAACTTATCGACTGAAATTTTAATTTGTTTTTCGGATTTGATGAAGTAACTGGTTTTAAAATCCTCAATAACAAAATCTAAGGCAACTTTCGCTTGTTCTAGATGAACTAATGTGGTGCTAAATTGATTATGGAAGTTAGAATATATTGCCTTCCAATTTGGAATTACTTTATGCCTTAGAGCATTTCTTAAATAGTCTGTTTTTCCATTAGAGGAATCTTCTCTCCATTTGATATTATATTTTTTTGCATAATTTGAAATTTCAATTTTTGTAAAGGGTAAAAGTGGTCGAATAATTTTGTCCCTTGTTTTAGGAATTCCCACTAATCCATTCAATCCCGAACCCCTAATTACATTTATCATAAATGTCTCTATGACATCATCTGCGTGATGTCCCACCAGAATAGCTTCATAATTATGTTTAACTGATAGTTCATCAAACCAATCATACCTTAGTTTTCTAGCTGCCATTTGAATAGAAATTTTTTTATTTTTAGCATAAACCTCAGTATTAAATCTTTTCAATTTACATCCCAGCTTATTTTTATCAGCTAATTTTTTAATCCATAGTGCATCTTCCTCACTATCTTTTCCTCTTAATTGAAAATTACAATGAGCAATTGAAATATTTAAACCTTGTTTTAAACAAAGGGATAGAAGAACACAGCTGTCTAATCCACCACTTAAGGCCAAAAGAATTTTTTGGTTTTTTAGATGCGGAAAGTTGTCTAATAAGTGTATTTGAAACTTTTTAAACATAATCAAAATTAAGGATTTTGAAACAGGACTCAATAACTTAATAACTACTTCGTTGCAGACTTTTTTTGTTAAAAAAAATAAAATTCAGATATTTGCATTTCAAATGAAAGATGCAACGACATATTATATCGGAAGCTTTTTGGCGAAAAGTAAGTCTTTTTATCGTCCTATCCGCCCCTAGCGGGTATTTTTCTCTACATGAGATATTGGTGCGTCCAGTATCATTTCGCAAAACATTTAACCTATTTTTTAATTTTATTATTATTTGTCAATAATGAAAATAGTTATTGCCAATTCAAAACATATCGTTTATGCTAAAGCCATCTGTAGCTGTATTGATGAATCAGCCAAGATGAGGGGTACTGGTATTGCTAGAAGGACTCCTGAGTACATCATTAGGAAAATGGAATCTGGTAACGCAGTAATAGCTATAGAAAACAATGAGTTTGCAGGTTTTTGTTACATAGAAGTTTGGGGACATGGAAAATATGTAGCCCACTCAGGCTTGATTGTTTCGCCGAAACACAGAGGAAAGGGTTTGGCAAAAATAATTAAGAAAAATGTATTTGATCTTTCTAAGGAAAAGTTCCCCAAAGCTAAAATTTTCGGAATAACAACTGGAAAAGCTGTTATGCGTATTAATTTTGAACTAGGTTATCAGCCTGTTTCATTCTCTGAGTTAACAGATGATCCTGAGTTCTGGAAAGGTTGTCAAACCTGCAAAAATTATGATATATTGACTAGAACTGAGAGAAGTATGTGCTTGTGTACAGGCATGTTATACAATCCCAATAATGGGCAAAACAATAAATTGAGTTAAATGGAAAATAAAAAATTAGTATTGGCTTACAGTGGTGGTTTAGATACTTCTTATTGCTTAATGAAGCTTTCAAAAGAAGATTATGAAGTACATGCAGTAACTATTAATACTGGTGGTTTTGATAAGCTACAAATTAATGATATGGAAATCAAGGCACTCCAAATGGGTGCCCACATCTTTAAATCAATAGATGCTTTGTCCTCCTTTTACCAAAAGATTGTTAAATATCTTATTTATGGTAACGTACTAAGAAACAATACCTATCCACTGTCTGTAAGTGCAGAAAGAATTGTCCATGCTATTGAAATTATCGAATACGCTAAAAGTATTGGCGCAAATGCTATTGCTCATGGAAGTACAGGTGCAGGGAATGATCAGGTTAGGTTTGATTTAATTTTTCAGGTAATGGCCCCTGATATTGAAATTATAACACCAATTAGAGATTTTCAGTTATCTAGGGAAGATGAAATTAGTTATCTAAAGGAAAATGGTGTTGAATTAAAATGGGAAAAAGCACAGTACTCTATAAATGAGGGTTTATGGGGGACTAGTGTTGGAGGAAAAGAAACCTTAACCTCTGATGAGAGTTTACCTGAATCCGCTTACCCCAGCCAAATTTCCAAAAAAACTACTGAAGAGGTGGTTTTAGATTTTCAGAAAGGGGAATTAGTAGGGATAAATGGAGAAATGGATTCGCCTGTAAAAAATATTTTAAAACTTAACCAACAGGCAAAAAAGTTTGGTATTGGAAGAGACACCCATGTAGGAGATACCATTATTGGGATAAAGGGCAGGGTTGGATTTGAAGCTGCCGCACCATTGATTATTATTAAGGCACATCACCTTTTAGAAAAACACACGCTAAGTAAATGGCAGCAGTTTCAAAAGGAGCAACTTGGAAACTTCTATGGAATGTTACTTCATGAGGGGCAATACCTCGATCCTGTCATGAGAGATTTAGAAGTTTTTTTAGCCAACAGCCAAAACACAGTTAATGGTAGGGTGTATGTTACACTTCAACCTTACAGGTTTGAATTAAAAGGAATTGACTCCCCAAATGATTTAATGAGTGCTTCCTTTGGCAGTTACGGAGAAATAAACAAGGGTTGGACTGCAGAGGATGCTAAAGGGTTTATCAAAATAATGTCTAATCAAAACAAGATTTACCAACACATAAATAAAGAAAAATGAAAAAAGTAGGAATTATTGGTGGTTCGGGATATACAGGAGGAGAGTTGATCCGATTAGTTTTTAATCACCCAGCCCTAGTTCTTGATTTTGTCTATAGTACCTCAAGACCTGGGACCCCTCTTTACGATACTCATTTAGATTTACTTGGCAGATCACAAATAAACTTTACTGATAAGATTAATTTGGAGGTTGACATAGTATTTCTTTGTATTGGACATGGAAAATCTATTAAGTTTTTGGAGAAAAACCAATTTTCAAGGGAAACTATCATAATTGATTTAAGCAATGACTTCAGGCTGGAGAAAGATGCCCAGTTTCAAGACTATAATTTTGTATATGGATTACCTGAATATCAAAAAAATAAAATTGAGGGTGCAAGGGCGATTGCTAACCCTGGGTGTTTTGCTACTGCAATTCAGTTAGCACTTCTTCCTCTGGTAGAAGAGGGATTAATTAAAGAGGCTGTTCATATAAATGCTACTACAGGGAGTACAGGGGCTGGAGTAGGTTCAAGTCCCACCCTGCATTTCAGTTGGAGAAATAATAATATTTCTTGGTATAAACCATTTACACACCAGCACTTAGGGGAAATTGGAGAGACGCTTGAACATCCTAAAATCTACTTTTTACCGCAGCGGGGTAATTTTACTAGGGGAATTTTTTCTAGTTGCTATACTAGGTTTGAGAAAAGTTTTGAATATGCAGAAAATTTGTACAAGAATTACTATAATACTCATCTTTTTACAAATGTTTCTGATAATGAGATCTCTTTAAAACAAGTAGTAAATACGAACAATTGTGTAGTACATTTGCATAAGTATGAAGATCAATTATTGATTACCTCAGCAATTGATAATCTATTAAAAGGGGCATCTGGACAAGCGATTCAGAATTTGAACCTCATAATGGGATGGGAGGAAGATTTGGGGCTTCAACTTAAAGCCAGTGTATATTAAAAAATAAAAGTTAATAAAAATGAAAATAGCTATTATAGGATCAGGTAATTTAGGTCTGAGTATTGCAAAAGGCTTAGTTTATAACAATACATACACCTCTCTTTACCTAACGAAAAGAAACCTAAGTTCCATTAAAAAATGGAAGGAATATAACAATGTAAAAATAACCTCTGACAACCAAGAAGCTGTTAAAAACGCAGATATAGTAATTTTTACAGTTCAACCAAGACAGTTTGACGGGATTTTAAATGAAATCAAAGGTGCTTTGACGAATAAACACGTATTGATTTCAGCTATTACCGGATACAGTATCAGAAGAATGGAGGAAATGTTGGGAATTAACTATCCTATAATCAGAAGTATGCCCAATACCGCTATCTCTGTTGGTAAGTCCATGACATGTCTTTGTTCAAATATTGCGGGTGAAAAAAGAATTGCTATTGCAGAGGCCATTTTTAATGGTTTGGGTACGACTATAAATATAGCTGAAAAACAAATGCAAGCTGCAACAGTAGTATGTGCGAGTGGAATAGCCTTTTGGATGAGGCTTATAAGAGCCACGACTCAGGGTGGAGTTCAAATGGGTTTTGATGCAGAAGAATCAATGAGAATGTCAATGAATACTGCCCTTGGAGCTGCAAGTTTGCTAATTGAAACAGATTCTCATCCCGAGACTGAGATCGATAAGGTGACTACACCTCAAGGATGTACTATCACGGGCTTAAATGAAATGGAACATCAAGGGCTAAGCTCGTCACTTATTAAAGGCTTGATGGCTTCTTTTGAAAAAATAAATGAAATTAAAATTCAATAAGAAATTAAAATGAAACTATTTGACGTTTACCCACTCTATGAAGTATGCCCTGTTAGGGCAAAGGATGTCTATGTATATGACGAGGCGGGAACGGAATATTTAGATTTATATGGTGGGCATGCTGTTATCTCAGTAGGTCATAGTCACCCTCATTATGTTAAACAATTGGAAAAGCAACTTAATAAAATAGCATTTTACTCAAATGCTGTATTGAATCCATTACAACAAAAGTTAGCAGAAGAAATTGGAGAACAATCTTGTCTTCATAACTACCAATTGTTCTTATGTAGTTCGGGTGCAGAGGCTAATGAAAATGCCCTAAAATTAGCGTCTTTTCATACTGGTAAAAAAAGGATTATCGCTTTTAAAAACTCTTTCCATGGAAGAACATCAGCTGCAGTTGCAGTAACTGATAATCAAAAAATCAACGCCCCATTAAATCAACAACAAGAAGTTACCTTTATTCACTTTAACGATTTGGAGGGATTGGAAAATGAACTCAAAGAAGAAGATGTTTGTGCCGTGATTTTTGAATCTATTCAAGGGGTCGGTGGATTGGATATGCCTGATGATGAATTTGTTATTGGAATGAACACTTTGTGTCATAAATATAATACTTGTTTGATCGCTGACGAGGTTCAGTCTGGTTTCTCAAGATCCGGAAAATTTTTCGCTTTTCAGCATAACAATATTCAACCTCATGTGATCACCATGGCAAAAGGTATGGGAAACGGTTTTCCCATTGGAGGTATTCTTGTTCACCCAGATTTGAAACCCAAACACGGAATGTTAGGTACTACTTTCGGAGGAAACCATTTGGCGTGCACCGCTTCATTGGCTGTTCTGGAAATTATCAAAAAAAATAAATTACAACAACATGCTGAGACTATGGATGCTTATTTTAGAGCTAAAGCCGAAAAGATTTCAGGAGCAAAAATTAAAGGCCGTGGACTTATGTTGGGCTTAGAATTTAATTTTGAAGTTGGTCCATTGAGAAAAAGACTGATTTATGAAAAAAATATTTTTACTGGTGGTAGTAGTAAAAAAAATGTGTTGAGAATTCTTCCACCATTGACAGTTCAAAAAAAACATTTTGATCGATTTTTTGATGCATTAGAAGATTTATTATGAACGATTTTATAACATTATCGGATTTACCAGATTTTAAGCAAACCCTAGACTTAGCAATGGATTTCAAAAAGAATCCATACAAACTTAGTAGTCTAGGAAAGGGAAAGACTTTAGGGCTGCTGTTTTTTAATCCCAGCTTAAGAACAAGGCTAAGTACTCAGAAAGCTGCGCAAAATTTAGGTCTTAGTACCATGGTTATGAATTTTAGCCAAGAATCATGGGCGTTAGAATTTGAGGATGGAACCAAGATGAGTGGACTTAGGTCAGAGCACGTGAGAGAAGCAGCAGCAGTAGTTTCTCAATATTGTGATATGATTGCTATAAGGGCTTTTGCTTCACTATCAGATAAAGTAAAAGATGAGGCAGAGGTTGTTTTGAGAAGTTTTGCGAAATACGCAAGCGTACCTATTATCAATATGGAAAGTTCTACTGCTCATCCTTTGCAAGCTCTAGCTGATGCTATAACTTTAAATGAATTTAAAACATCTCACAAACCTAAGATAGTATTGACATGGGCTCCTCACCCTAAAGCACTTCCTCATGCAGTTGGGAATTCTTTTACAAGAATGGTAGGGAACCTGGATGTGGATTTTATAATTGCTCATCCAAAAGGATATGCACTAAATCCAGAGATTACCAAAGGGGTAAAATGTTTAACCAATCAAGATGAAGCTTTAGATGGTGCAGATTTTGTTTATACAAAAAATTGGTGTTCTTATGAACATTATGGACAAATTTTAAGAACAGACGACAAATGGATGATTACCTCTGAAAAAATGGAACTTACTAATAATGGAAAATTTATGCACTGTTTACCTGTAAGGAGAAATATAGTTGCTACTGATAGTGTTTTAAATAGTAACAACTCGCTAGTTATAAATCAATCAGAAAACAGAATTTATAGTGCACAAGCAGTGCTCAAACAACTTTTGTAAAATGGATAAACTTTCTATAGTTAAAATCGGTGGAAATATTATTGAAGATAATGAGCAATTAGGTAAATTTTTAACTGCTTTTACCAAAATTGAAGGTGGAAAGGTATTGGTGCACGGTGGTGGAAAGAAAGCCACTTTTCTCGCTAAAAAGTTAGGTGTTCCAACAAAAATTGTTGACGGAAGGAGAATAACCGATGAAGATAACTTGGAAATCACTACTATGATTTATGGGGGAAAGATCAATAAAAATTTGGTTGCTCAATTACAAGCTATTGGCTGCAATGCAATCGGGCTTTCAGGTGCTGATGGAAATGCAATTCAAGCTGTAAAAAGACCAGTTAAGGAAGTTGATTTTGGTTATGTAGGAGATATAACGGGAATTAATACCTCTTTTTTTAAGTTGTTACTGCAAGCGCAATACGTTCCAGTCTGTTGCGCAATAACACATGACCAAAAAGGACAGTTGCTCAACACCAACGCAGATACCATCGCCGCAAGTCTTGCTAAAAGCTTATCAAAATTTTTTAATGTTGCTCTTTACTATTGTTTAGAAATACCCGGTGTTTTAAAAAATATTAATGATAAAGAAAGCTTGATTGGTGTGATAACCCCTAACATTTACAATGAATTAAAATCAAATAATTTAATTCATTCTGGTATGATTCCTAAAATTGATAACTGTTTTGAAGCATTATATAATGGTGTTTCTCAGGTAAAAATTGGATCAGCTCAGATGATTTCAGGAAATACAAAGTACACTAAACTGATTTTAGATGATGAGTGATTTAACAACAGCTGCGATTAATTTATTAAAAGATCTGATTAAAATACCTTCTTTTTCCAAGCAAGAAGATAAAACCGCAAAGAGGATTGGAGATTGGTTTGATAATTATGGGATACCTTATGAAAAATTTGGTAATAATCTATGGGCAAAAAATAAAAACTTTGATCCATCAAAACCAACTCTTCTTCTTAATTCCCATCACGATACGGTAAAACCAAATACTGCATATACAATCGATCCTTTTGAGGCTAAAATTGAAGATGGAAAATTGTTCGGACTTGGAAGTAACGATGCAGGTGGCGCATTAGTTTCACTTATTGCATTATTCACTTATTATTTCGATTATAAAAATCCTAAGTACAATTTGTTGATTGCGGCCTCGGCAGAGGAAGAAATTGCTGGTGATGAAAGTTTGAGGGGATTAATTCCAAAGCTACCTAAGATTGATCTTGCAATTGTTGGAGAGCCAACAGAAATGAATTTAGCTGTAGCGGAAAAGGGATTAATCGTTTTTGATGCAGTAATCAAAGGTACACCTGGACATGCTGCTCATCCTAATGATGACAACCCAATCATGAAACTACCTGAGGTATTGAATTGGTTTGATAATTTTAAATTACAAAAATACTCAGACTTTTTGGGAGACGTAAAGGTTACTGTTACTCAAGTCAGCGCAGGGAAAGAACACAATGTTGTACCAGGAAGTGTTCATCTTGTTGTTGATGTAAGAGTTAACGATAAATACAGCAATGAAGAATTATCAAACATAATCGTTGAATCAGCACCCTGTGAAATTACTCCGAGGTCTTTAAAATTAAACTCATCATCTATTGGAATGGATCATGAACTGGTTCAGGCTGGGATTAGCCTTGGTAGAAAAACTTATGGTTCCCCAACTCTATCGGACCAAGCAGCTCTAAATTGTCCATCTGTAAAAATTGGTCCAGGATTGTCCACAAGATCACACAGCGCTAACGAATTCATTTTTGTGAATGAGATTGAGGAAGCAATCAAGATTTATATTGACCTAGTAGGAAAAATTTTAAAATAAAATATGTAAACTAAAACTGACAAATGAAACTTTGGCAAAAAAATACACCCACTGATGAAAAAATTGTTCATTTTACTGTGGGTAAAGATAGGGTCTATGATCTGCATCTGGCAGCTTATGATTGCCAGGCTTCCATAGCGCATGTGCAAATGTTAGGTCAAATTGAAATATTGACAGAAAAGGAAACCCAAGCATTAGTTGGGGTTTTAAATGAAATTAAAACCGAAGCAGAAAAT
>PACV01000077.1 GCA_002702875.1 Flavobacteriaceae bacterium | reverse complement strand
TCATAGCCATTTATTTTAAAATCATCAGCATTATTGAAGCTTGCAGTTAGCATTAAGTTCATATAATTATAATTAAGTTATCTATTAACCTAATATATGAAATTTTTTTTTTTATTGTGTTAAGTTTATGATTAACACTAATGTAGCAATTTTAAAAATCAAAAGGTTCGTTTTCTGTTTGGTGTACTGCTATAACTTTAGGTAATACATAACTGCATAACTTAAAATTAAGGAATAGATCAATTTATTTTATTATTGATTTGTATTTATTTAATGATCCTTTAGGATCATTTTTTTTAAAGATAGAGGCATAAATTAATGCATTGTAGAGGTTTACAGTTTTACCTGTGAGAGACATTGAATTTGGTTCTAAAATATTTTCTGAACCAGGTTCTTTGAGTTTTTTGTTCATACTAATGCCAGAGTTCAGTATTATACTTTTAATTGAGGAGGCAGATAATTTAGGATAGAACGATCTTAAGACAGCAGCAACACCTGATATGTGTGGCGCAGCCATTGATGTACCATTGTTATATTTAAATTTTCCATCTCTAATAGATGAATAAACTTGAAAACCAGGTGCAAATATATCGACGTTTTTAGATCCATAATTTGAAAAAGAAGCAACTTGCGTTGAATCAAAACGGAAGGTTGAAGCACCAACAGTGATCATATTATTTATGAATTCTTTTCCATCAAAGTTGTCACTAGGGTAGGATTTATTTTCACTTAAATCAATGTTATTAGCTGAATTACCAGCTGCATTTACTATTAACACATCTTTTTCAGCTGCATATTGCATTGCGTCGTTTACCCAATCAGAATGGGGGGAAAACTTTTTTCCAAAACTAAAATTGATGACTTTCGCCCCGTTATCAACAGCGTATATTATAGACAAAGCAACATCTTTGTCGTATTCATCTCCATCAGGAACACATCTTATAGACATTATTTTGACAGATTTTGAAATACTTCTAACAATACCACTTACATGAGTTCCGTGGTTATTTGTGTCATCAACATTAGAATCACCGTAATTTCGATCATTAAAATTGTCAGGGTCATCACCGACAATAGATCTTCCATCAAATTCTATGTTATTATGATATTTATTACTTGATTCATAATAATCTATTGCATCTAAAAATCTTGATTCTGTCCAATTATTTGAAATAGCAGATTCCATAAATCTTATTGCTTCGTCAATTTCAATTGATTTTGGAACTATTTCTTTTGCATCTTTAATTTTATAATCGTCTTTACCTGTAGCAACTTTTAATATACTATCAGACTTTTCCATAGTTTTTGATAGGCTTCTTATTCTATTTAAAGTTTTATTGTTTTTATCAATTGCATCATCAATTTCTTTTTGGTATATCTCTCTCATTTTATCCTCAGGTTTTGACTTTTTTAATAGTCTTACATATTCCAAATTTTCTTTATCAGATTTACCTAAAAAATTCCAACCGTTTAAATCATCAACATAACCATTTTGGTCATCATCTATACTATTATTTGGAATTTCATTTGAATTGGTCCAAATAAATTCAGATAAATATGGATGGTCAATTTCAACACCTGAATCAATAATTGCTACAATTACCTCCTCTCCTTTTTTATCTTTTATTAGTTCTTTATTTGCTTTATTTACGCTCATTCCTGGAATTTTGTCATCATTTATATCAAGTAATGGCCAAATTTCTTTTTGGTTTTCATTAAAAAAAACTATGTCTTCCTCAGATAATTTAATATTTAAATTTTCAGAATTTATGGTTATTGGATTTCCAATGAATCTGTAAGTTGAGCAACTAGTTGTGCTTAAAACCAATAAGTAAATTAAAAGATTTTTAATCATTAGGCTAATGTAAGAAAAACCTAATAATAAATTAAATGATTATAAATTATTAAGAAAATATTTATTAAAAAAGGGAAGGAAACAGAATTCCCTTCCCTTTAAATTAAATTAGATAGAGTATTCAACTCCTCTGTAAACTCTGTTAGAATTAGATTTCTCTATATTCTTAGAATTAGAACTTTGATAGCTATTACCTCTGTAAATTACATTTGATGCTTGAGCATTGTTTGAATTGTTAGAAGGTGTGTAGCTATTACCTCTGTAATTTAGTTCTTTAGAATCTTTCATATATCTATATTTTTAAATTTAAACATATGTAACGATTGTTATGGATGCGTTCTCTCCACCCGCGACTCTATTATTAATCCCAGTCTACACGGAATCTGTAATAAATATACAAAAAATTATTAATATGGCAAAATAAAAGCTTTTAATTATGAATATGTAAAAAAAAAGGGGTTAAATTTATCATATTCACAATTTATATTTTATTATGTTTTTTTTAAATTCATTATAAATTTTAACTTTTTTTCAAATTTTAATTATGTATTTTAATATAATTTTAAAATATAATTAATTCAAAAATATTCTTATTGCTATAAGAATAAGTAAACATCCAAAGATTTTATTTAAATATTTATAGTTTTTCATAAACAAATTATTCACTTTTTTTTGAGTGAGAAAAATTGCAACCAATGAAAACCATATAAAAGTTGATGTTACAATTATAATAATTAAAACAATTAGAATAGAAAAAGGAATCTCTTTTGGTGTTATCATTAAAGAGAATAAACTAAGAAAAAATAAACTAACCTTTGGATTTAAAACATTTGTTAGAAACCCAATTTTAATAGCCTTTAAATAGCTAATTTTATCAACTTTAGTTTTTTTTGACGAATTCCCTATTTGATTATCTTTAAAAGATTTAATTCCCATGTAAATTAAGTACCCTGAACATAAAATTTTGAAGATATTATAGATCAATTCATTTGTTGATAAGATAAGTGATAATCCAACTATGCAATAAAACAAGTGAACAAGTATACCTATTGAAAATCCAATGGATGTAAAAATTCCAATTTTTCTGGAATATTGAATTGAGTTTTTTACTACCATAACAAAATCTGGACCTGGACTAATTAAAGCGAGTAAATGAATACCAGAAATAGTTAGTATTAAGTATAAATTCTCCATTATATTGGTAAAAATACTTTTTTATTTTAGGAATAATTGTAATTTAAAAATTTTAGAACTTATTTTTAATTAAAATGGAATTAAATGTTTTAGGTAAGCCATTGTTATTGTGTTGTAAAAACCCTGTCACTGGTTTTTTTAGGGATGGTAATTGCAGAACTAATTCCCAAGATTACGGAACGCACACAATTTGCGCAATAATAGATAATGAATTTTTAGATTATACATTTAAAAAAGGAAACGATCTTATAACTCCAAGACCAGATTTAAAATTTCCTGGACTTAGGTCTGGAGATAAGTGGTGTTTATGTGCTTTAAGATGGTTAGAGGCAGAAAGACATGGAAAAGCTCCAAAAGTTGTAATTGAATCAACACATATCAAGACGTTAGACTATATTGATCTAAAAACTTTATTAAAATACTCAAATAAGCTTTTATAAATTATAAACTCCACCCATTTCTGTATTCTTTATGAATAAGATTATTTGCCTCATCGTTATTTGTAAATTTTAAGTTTTCAGAATCCCATTTTAATAATTGATCTTTAAGTTTTATTCCAATCATTCCCAATAATGCCATCTCTGTTAAAGGCCCTCCATAGTCAAAAGTAGATGAAGCGGGTTCTCCATCCTTACAAGCTCTTATCCAATCCTGGTGATGATTAGTGCTTACCCTTTTTATTTTTTTTGGAGGAATTTTAAACTGATTCATTTTCTTTTCAGGTATAATTTTAAGTCCGCTAGCTCCATGAGAATTATGAATAATTTTACCTTTGTCACCAACAATTAGTGCTCCACTAGGAGTAAATGTTTCATTTTGTCCAAATTCCTCTGGAATCGGAGGAAGTAATCTTCCATCAGACCAAGTCAATTTTAGTTCAGGGTGATTTTTCCTTTTTGGAAACTTCATTCTAACAATTGATGCTAGAGGATAGGTTTGACTTGAAATTTCAGGTATCCAATGGGTTGAAGTTGCTTGTATTTCATAAGGTGCATTTAGTTCTAATGCATAAAAAGCAGGATCAAGAATATGGCACCCCATATCACCCATTGATCCAGTACCAAAATCCATCCATGCTCTCCATTTTGTTGGATGATAATCAGAGTGATAATCTCTGTATTTTGCTGGTCCAAGCCATAGGTCCCAATTCAAATTATCAGGAACAATCGGTTTTTCTTTTGATTTTTCTTTTACCGCAAAAGTACTCCATGGTTTTCCACCAACTGGTCTGTCAGTCCAAGCAAATACTTCTCTTACCTTACCAATTGCTCCAGAATCAATCCACTCCTTCAAACTTCTTATTTCATTTGAGGAGTGACCTTGATTACCCATTTGCGTTTGAACCTTATATTTCTTTGCTAGTTCTCTGATATATCTTGCCTCATAAACAGTATGAGTTAAAGGTTTTTCACAAAAAATATGTTTTCCCATTTTAATTGCCATAGAGGCTATAACAGCATGAGTGTGATCTGGAGTTGAAATAATTACTGCGTCAATATTTTTTTGTTTTTCAAGCATAATTCTGAAGTCATTATAAAATTTTGCTTTTGGAAATTTTTTAATTGTACTTGAAGAATGAACTGAATCAACATCACATAAGCTCACAATATTTTCGTTTTGAAAAGCAATTGTATTTCTTCTACCTCTTCCTCCAACACCAACACTTGCAATATCAAGTTTATCACTCGGAGAGGTATAGTTTTTTCCACCAAGGACATGTCTGGGTAAAATAATAATTGATGGAATAACAACACTTTTTTTTATAAAATTTCTTCTTGAATTAGTCTTTTTATACATTATTTATATAATTTTTGTTTAGTTTAAATAAATTTATAAAAAAATGGTCCTTTGGTGAAGCAAAAAGCTTTTAAATTTAAATTTTAAAGTAAACAGTAATCAGAGGGCCTATTTAATTTAAAGATAGGCTGAGAAATTATTATCAATAGGACTCAATGCACTATGAATAATTATTAACCACAATAAGTATAAAAAAATTAAAAATGATATTATATACATAGTTCCCTTTAAAATGTAGTTTAAATTTTTGTTTGCAATAAGAAAAATTGAATTAAAGTATAGTATTATTAAAAGTAAATTGAAATTAGAAAATAATCCAAGCTTATCCACTACTAAAAAAAATACTATAGAAAAAAATAAAAATATATAATTTAAAATCCTCATTTTATTGTTTTAGTGCACTATAAATCATTGCAACTCCAAAAAGTTGCTTTTCATTTGAAATAACTTTAAATCCATTATTAACTAAAATTTTTTTAAAAGCTTCTCCAAATGGAAAAATAGATGCAGAATTATACAAATATTTGTAAGCATATGTTTTTTTTGATATCAAGAAGGATATTGAAATTATTATTTTGAAATAGATTTTATAAAAAAACTTTAAGAAATTTGATTTAGGCACAGACGTTTCAAGAATAATTAATTTCCCATTTTTCTTTAATACTCTTTTTATCTCTAATAAACATTTGTTTAAATTTTCAAAATTCCTAACTCCAAAACTAATTGTAACCGCATCAAAAAAATTATTTTGAAATGGCATTTTCTGTGAATCACCAACAAATAATTTAATATTTTTAAAACCTAATTTTCTTATTTTTTTATTAGCAATTTCTATCATTTTTTCAGAAATATCAATACCATAAATTTTATTTGAACATTTTTTTTTTATTTCTATTGCAAGATCACCTGTCCCAGTAGCAATATCTAGGATTTTTCCGTTTTTAATATTGTCCAATTTTTTAACAATTTTTTTTCTCCATAATTTATCAACACCTAATGTCATTATAAAGTTCATTATATCGTAAAACTTAGATATTTCATTAAACATGAATTTTATTTTCTTTTTCTTAGGATTTAGATATTTTGATCTATTTAACATTAATTTGAATTCCAAAATTTAATAATCAAAACATTAACTATCAGGGTTATAAGTGTAAAAATCATACTTAATAAATGAAGATAAAAAAACAAACTATTATTTTCTGAATCTCTAGCATTATTTATAAATGGAATTAATAAATAAGATAAGATCATTAATACGAAACTACCTAACGATAAATATTTGGGATAGAGTTGGTTTTCGTCTAAAAAATAAATTACGATAAATGATACTATTGATAAAAATGCTATTATTAAAAAAAACTTTGGCCAAATAAATCTTAGATAAATTGATGCATTGTCTTTATCGATAATTTTATTTATCGATGGGGCAATAAATCCAGATTGATATATTATCAAACCTATTATAATAGCTGAAATCAAATAAGGAACTTTATTAATCATTTAAAGCAATTTTTAGTTTAAAATTAATTTAATTTTTATTTATAAACGAATAGATGCTAATTTTTATTCAAACCAAGAATGATTTCCAAAATGACTTTTAGGAACAGGTGATTTATTATTTAAATACCAGTTAATTCCTCTTAGTACAGATTTTAAATATTTTTTTAACATTGGCTTTATGTAAATTGCAAAAACTAACGAATAAATAATAAATTTTGGTATTTTACTAGTTCTGTAAGGAAAAACTTCTATTTCTAAAATTGTATGATCTTTTTTAGTTGAATGCATTATTTTCCATTTTACTTTTGATTTTTTTCCATTTAATTTTCCAATAAAAAGTTCAAAATATTTTTTTTCTTCCCATCTAAAAAATTCTCTGTAATATTTTAATCCATTTAAATATATAATATAATCTTTTTTATTTTCAGCACTATCCCATAAGAGAACCTTATTTTCTTTGCAAAATGGATGAAATAATTCTAAACATTCTGGAGATGTTATTAGGTTCCACAGTTTTTCAGTTGAGCACTTAAAAGTAAATTTTTGACTTACTTTATATATCATTTTCATTAGACTTTATTTAGATAAAAAGACACCTCTTTTCTCCATATTTCATAACCTTCTTTACTTAAATGCAACCTATCAACTAAAAAATATTTTTCTTTAATTTCTCCTTTTTTGTTAATGAATTTATCAAAAATATTGATTTGATATGCATTATCTAGTTTATCTAACTCTTTTTTCATTAATAAATTTAATTTTTTAATTTCATTTAGTTTTTCAAGTCTGTGAATACTTGGTTTAATTGTAATAGAAAATATATTGCAGTTCGGAAAATCCTTTCTTATTGTTAGTAATAATTTTTTAAATAAACTGATAATTTTGTTTACTGAGTATTCAAGGTTGAGATCATTACCTCCTACATATAGTACAATAGAATTTATTTTTATATTGCAAAAAAGGTGTTTAAAATTATTGATACAGTCTTCAATGTAAGCTCCTCCAAATCCACAATTAATAGCATTTTTATTTTTAAAATCTTCACTTAGATTTTTCCATAATCTTAATGATGAACTTCCGTAAAAAATAATTGCATTACGTTTTTTTTTATTTAAGTCTATTCTTTCTTTAATTTCTTTTAGTTCATTTTTAAATCCAGGCTCATATTCAGCTAAATTTTTAACCCACTTTTTGTATTTTTTATTCAAACTTGCTATAAAATTATTCAGTGATTTTTTGTTTTCTAAATCTTTAATTTTCTCTGATAGTTTAAATGGTTTCTTTATTTCGCATCTGTAAATGGTTTTTGAATTCAACTTATCAAAATTTGATAAAACAACTGGTAAAAAAATTGGGTCTAAATTTGATTTTATTGCCATTCTAAAAATTCCTGCTTTAAATTTTCCTGGAGAATTTTCAGTTGTTGATGAAACTCCTTCAGGATTGAAAATTAAATTATTACGTCTTTTAAGAACTTCTGTTGCTTTTTTGTAAAATTGAGAAATATTTTTCTTGAATTTTTTTTCATTTATATTATTGGGAAGAAAATTTTTGGAATAAACTCTAATATAACCAAAGTTATTATAGTAAAGTTTGTGGTTAAATTCATTTTTCAATGAATGTCTAATGACTCTTATACCTGGATTTTTGTAATAGTTAAAAGATATCACACTACTGATAAAATGACTATCTAAGGTTATTTGAAAATCATCTTTTAACAAATATTTATTATGATTTAATAGATGATTATAAATTATAATAAAACCTTTTTTTTTTGGTAAATTTTCTGTTCCTCCTAAATAAAATTTATTTAATTTGAATAATTTAAGTATTGATTTCGCAGAAAATTCACGAGCTTTCTTTTTTGATTTAAAGGATTTAAATATTACATTATTATAATATTCTAGTAGCGTTTTTTTAAATTTATTTGAGCTAATCACTGGAATTAAATTTGCTATTAAATATTTGATTTAAATATAATAGTTTTTTGTTTCCTCAATATAATTTATAAGTGTTAAATATTATATTTACTTAAATTTTTTGATGGTTTTTTTTCTAGTTTTTATTGGCTTACTTCTACTGGTTTTGGGTGGTAAATGGTTAATGAAATCATCTGTTGCACTTTCTTTAAACTTAAATATTTCCAGAATTGTTATAGGTATGACAGTAGTTTCTTTTGCAACATCATCTCCAGAGTTAATTGTTAGCATTCAAGCAGCAATTAGTGGATATTCTAATATAGCTATTGGAAATGCTATTGGTTCTAACATAGCTAATATTGGTTTTGTTCTAGCTTTAGTTTTATTAATAACTCCAATATTTATTCAAGACAGTTTCCGTCAAACTGATTGGCCTATGATGATATTTTCATCTTTAATATTTGCTTTAATGATTTCATATGATAACAGACTTTCTAGATTAGAGGGTTGTTTTTTGTTTTTGTTATTAGTTTTTTTTCTTTATTATCTTTTGAAAAAAAAATACACTAAAAATTATGATACTAAATCTTTTGAGAGAATGACTAATTTTAAAATTGTTGTATATCTTTTTTTAGGAAGCTTTTGTTTATGGTTAGGTTCTGAATTGTTAATTGATGGAGCAGTGAAGTTAGGTTCAATACTCGGCGTTTCAGAAAGAATCATAAGTATAACTGTTGTTGCTTTTGGAACAAGTGTACCTGAATTAGCTACTTCTGTAATGGCAGTAATAAAGAACGAAAAAGCCATCTCGTTAGGTAACTTAATAGGATCAAATATTTTCAATATTTTGGCAGTATTGGGAATTACATCTATTATTCAACCAATTGATGTAACAGAAATAAATTTAATTAACAAAGACATATTTTGGATGATAGGTATATCTTTATTGATTTTTCCCTTAGTTATGCTTAAACCTAAAATGAAATTGGGAAGAAATAGTGGATTATTTTTACTTTTTATTTATATTATATTTATTTATACTCTATTAAAATAAAAAAGCACTCAAACATAATGCATGAGTGCTTTAAATAAATTTGAAATTTTAAATTTAAACTTTAGCAGATTTAACTGTCTTAATTATTCTTCCAGCAATCTTATATGGATCTCCATTTGACGCAGGTCTTCTATCTTCAAGCCAACCTTTCCATCCTTTTTCTACAGTCATAATTGGTATTCTGATTGAGGCTCCTCTATCAGATACACCGTAGCTAAATTCATTTATAGATTGAGTTTCATGAGCGCCGGTTAATCTTTTGTCGTTATCAGCACCGTAAACATCAATGTGTTCTTTGACAACCCCTCTAAATGCTTCGCAAATTTTTTCATAAGTTTCTTTGGAACCACAAGTTCTTAAAGTTGTATTTGAAAAGTTAGCATGCATTCCAGATCCGTTCCAGTCAGTATCTCCAAGAGGTTTAGGATGATATTCAACTGCAAGACCATATCTTTCTCCGATTCTTTCTAATAAATATCTGGCAATCCACATTTCGTCACCAGCTAGTTTTGCACCTTTAGCAAAGGTTTGAAATTCCCATTGTCCAGCAGCAACTTCTCCATTTATACCTTCAACGTTTATTCCAGCTTCAAGGCACATATCAAGGTGTTCTTCTACCATTTCTCTTCCAAATGAATTTTTAGCTCCAGCTGAGCAATAAAATTGCCCTTGCGGAGTCTGATCCTTGGGGAATCCAATAGGTAAATTTGTTTCAGTATCCCACAGGAAATATTCTTGTTCAAAACCGAACCAAAAATCACTGTCGTCGTCATCAATAGTTGCTCTTCCATTTGATTCATGTGGAGTACCGTCAGCATTTAAAACTTCTGTCATTACTAAAAATCCGTTATTTCTGTCTGGGTCAGGATATATTGCAACAGGCTTTAACAAACAATCAGATGAACCTGTTTCAGCTTGTTGTGTTGAACTCCCATCAAAACCCCACATTGGAACGTCTTCTAGTTTACCACTAAAATCATCTAAAATTTTAGTTTTACTTCTTAGGTTAGCCGTTGGTTTATAACCATCTAACCATATATATTCTAATTTTGATTTGCTCATAAATATTAATTTTTAATACGAAATAGTTTTTTAATTATTAAAAGTTTTCAAAGTTAATAGATTGTTCGAAATCAACATTTCAACAATAAGTATTAAAAGCAATTTTTATTAAAATGATAATTTAACAATATTTTTTTTAAATTTTTAACAAAAAAAGAATAAAAAACTTAAATTTTATTTTTAAACATTTTTTTTATTTAAAATTTTTTTTAAAAAAAATAAGTTTGATTAATAATGTTAATGTACAAAATATAAAGTTTTTTTAATTTAAATAAATATAAAAAATTCATGTAATTTTATAAAAACTACAGTTTGAAAGACAATAAAAATAGATATGAGTTGAGAGGTGTTTCATCAAAAAAAGAAGATGTTCACAAAGCAATAAAAAATATTGATAAAGGTTTATATCCTAAAGCATTTTGTAAAATTGTTCCTGATTATCTTACAAATAATGATGATTATTGTCTGGCTATGCATGCTGACGGTGCAGGTACAAAATCTTCCTTAGCATATATATATTGGCGTGAAACGGGAGACCTCTCTGTTTGGAAAGGTATTGCTCAAGATTCTTTAGTCATGAATTTGGATGATTTACTATGTGTTGGTATAACTAGTAATATTCTATATTCTTCAACTATCGGTAGAAATAAAAAAAAGATTACACCAGAGGTTTTATCGTCAATAATCGATGGTACCGAGGAGTTGATTGATGAATTAAATAATCATGGAATAAATATTACTTCAACTGGTGGGGAAACAGCAGATATTGGAGATTTAGTTAAAACAATTGTTGTTGATTCAACTGTTATTGGAAGAATCAAAAGAAATCAAATTATTAATAATAAAAATATTACTGAAGGAAATGTTATTGTCGGCTTAGCCTCATTTGGTAAATCATCATACGAGAAAAATTATAATAGTGGAATTGGAAGTAATGGATTAACTTCAGCTAGACATGATGTTTTTAACTCCCTATTAAAAAATAAATATCCTGAGTCTTTTGATAATTCAATTCAAAAAGAATTAATATACTCTGGATCAAAAACAATTTTTGACAAAATAGATGGATTGAATATGAATATTGGTGAATTAATTTTATCTCCAACAAGAACTTATGCACCTGTTGTTAAGAAAATCTTAGAAAAAATTCCTAGGGATAGAATAAAAGGTATGATTCATTGCACTGGAGGTGGTCAAACTAAAATTTTACATTTCATTGACAAAAATCATGTCATCAAAGATAATTTATTTGAAATCCCTCCTGTATTCAAATTAATCCAAAATGAGTCTGGAACTGATTGGAGGGACATGTATCAAGTTTTTAATATGGGGCATAGGTTAGAGTTTTATTTAGATGTTGATGATGCAAAAAAAATAATTGATATTTCAAATTCTTTTAATATCGATGCAAAAATTATAGGTAAAGTTGAAAAAGCAAATAAAAAAATGTTATCGATAAAATCGGACAGAGGTCAATTTGACTATTATTAAATAAACAATTATTGTGAAAAAATTCTTAATGATATTATTATTAATTCCTACTTTTTTATATTGTCAATTTGATGATCCAATTTTTAATTTTGAAAATAAAGAAAATGATAAAAATGAATTATTACCCAACAAAATGTTATTAACTCAAAGAATCTTTTGGGGAGAAAAAGGTGTTTTTAGAAAGATAAACATATCTAAATTGAATAAAAAAAATAGACAGAAAGAGTTAGTGGTGAGGAAAAAAATGTTAAAAGCTCACCAATTTATTGGTTATTTAACTTTCTTAGGTATGTTAACTCAAGGTTATCTTGGTGGTAAGCTATATAGTGGGGATTATTCCTTATATGATTTACATAAAAATATTGGTAAGGCAGTAACTATTTCGTATTTTACTGGAGCAGGATTATCTTTATTTTCTCCTCCTCCTCTTGTAAGAAACAAAAAGAAGGGATTTAGTTCAATTAAAGCGCACAAAATACTTGGCGGTATTCATTTTTCTGCTATGATCGCAACCAATATCTATTCAGATAAAAATAAATCAGTTCACAAAGCTTCTGCATACACTGCTTTTGTTTCATATGCATTAGCTATTGTTGTTTTTAAATTTTAAAATATGTCAAAATTCTTTTTATTTTTTTTATTATGTTATTGTAATTTTTTATATAGTCAAAATACAGATTGGACAATTGATGGTAATAATTCATCAATTAAATATGAGGCTAGTCATTTTCTCCACGATTGGTCAGGTATAAATAACAATCTTAAAGGAACTATAGTCAGTGAAGACGGAGAAATACAAAAGATTGCTGTAGTAGGTTTAGTCAAAGACTTCGATAGCGGTAATACTAGTAGAGATGCAAATTCTCATCAAATTTTAGAAATTTTAAATTATCCACAGGTTAAATTTTTTTCTGATAAGATAAGAGTTAATGGTGATAGAATTGAATTAAATGGCTTTATTAACTTTCACGGTAAAACCATTTCTAAAGAAATTAATTTGATAATGAAAAAGGATAAAAGAAAGATTGAGATCGCAGGAGATTTTAATTTAGTTTTAACTGATTTTGAAATTCAACTACCTTCTTTTATGTTTAAAAAAATTAGAAATAATATTAATGTAATTATAGATATTGTTTTTTTAAAAGTGTAAATTAACAAAAACTATTACTGTCAATTAAAAATGATAGAAAAGCTAAAAATAATTAAGCAAAAGTTCGATGAAATTTCTGATCTAATAATTCAGCCGCATATTATTTCTGATCAGAAGAAATATATTAAGCTAAATAAAGAATATAAAGACTTAAAACTGATAGTTGACGTGTCTGAAAAATACTTTGATGCTAAATTAAATTTTGATGAGGCAGAGCAGATTATAAAAGAGGGTAGTGATAAGGAAATGATTGAACTTGCAAAATCTCAATTTGAAGATTCTAAAATAAATATTGAAAAGTTAGAATCAGAAATAAAGTATTTATTAATTCCTAAAGATCCTGACGATTCAAAAAATGTTGTTGTTGAAATTAGAGCAGGAACAGGAGGAGACGAAGCAAGTATCTTTGCCGGTGATTTATATAGAATGTATACTAAATTTGCAACAGATAAGGGATGGAAGCACAGTTTAGTTGATTCTAGTCTTGGAACCTCTGGAGGTTTCAAAGAAATTATTTTTGAAATTATTGGTGATAATGTTTATGGAACCCTAAAATTTGAGTCAGGTGTGCATAGAGTTCAAAGAGTTCCTCAAACAGAAACCCAAGGTAGAGTTCATACCTCTGCGGCAACTGTTATGATATTGCCTGAGGCTGAGGAGTTTGATGTTGAAATTAACATGAATGAGGTAAGGGTTGATTTTTTCTGTTCCTCTGGGCCTGGTGGTCAATCAGTTAATACAACTTATTCGGCAGTTAGACTTACACATGAACCTACTGGATTAGTAGCGCAGTGCCAGGACCAAAAATCACAACATAAAAATAAAGAAAAGGCATTAAAGGTTTTAAGATCAAGATTATATGAACTTGAACTAGAAAAGAAAATGAAGGAAGATTCAGAAAAGAGAAATCTTTTAGTTTCTTCAGGAGATAGGTCTGCTAAAATAAGGACTTATAATTACTCTCAGGGACGAGTTACAGATCACAGAATAGGTTTGACTCTTTATGATTTACAAAATATTATTAATGGTGAAATAAATAAATTGGTTGAGGAACTGAAATTACACTATAATACACAAAAAATGAAAGAGTCTAACCAAATATTTTGAGTATGAAATTAAATGATTTGACAAGCGAAATTATAAGAAAAAAGTCGTATTTATGTGTTGGTTTAGATATTGATTTAAGTAAAATACCTTCAGAGTTTTTAAGATTTCAAGATCCTATTTATGAATTTGCAAAAAGAATAATCGATATTACTTCAAAATATGTAATTGCATACAAACCAAATTTAGCTTTTTTTGAGTCATATGGTTCAAATGGATTTAAATCATTGGAGAAAATTATGAAATATTTAAATTCAAATTATCCTGAAATTTTTACTATAGCTGATGCAAAGAGGGGAGATATTTCAAATTCATCTTTGATGTACTCCAAAGCTTATTTTGAAACACTTGGATTTGATTCAATCACATTATCACCATATATGGGTAAAGATTCAATTGAACCTTTTTTAGTTTTTAAAAATAAATATGCAATACTATTAGCATTAACAAGTAATGATGGTCATAAAGATTTTCAGTTGCAAAAAAAAAATGATAGTTATCTATATGAGGATGTGATTAAAAAAAGTCAAGCATACGAAAATTCAAATAGACTAATGTATGTTGTAGGTGCAAATCATTTTACTTTATTAAAAAATATTAGAAGAATAATCCCAAATTCTTTTTTATTAATCCCAGGGTTTGGTGAACAAGGTGGTGATTTAGAAAAAGTATCAAATTTAGCAATAAATGATAATGTTGGTTTAATTGTCAATTCCTCCAGAAAAATTCTATATTCATTCTCCAAATACGAAACATTTGATCTGGAAATTGAACAATCAACAAAAAAAGTTCAATTAAAAATGGAAGAAATTTTAATTAATAAATCTATAATTAATGCTTAGTTACTCTATTTATAGAAATAAAAAATCAATTAAGTGGGTAACTTTTATTCATGGTGCTGGAGGTAGTTCAGCTATTTGGTTCAAGCAAGTGCGTGTTTTTTCAAAATTTTTTAATGTTTTATTGATTGATTTAAGAGGTCATGGGGATTCTAAATCTTTTATAAAATCCTATAGAGATTACACTTTTGATGGAATTTGTATAGATATCATTGAAGTCCTTGATTTTGAAAAAATAAAAAAATCAAATTTTGTTGGAATTTCTCTTGGTACTATATTAATTAGAAATATAGCTAAAATTAATCCAGACAGAGTTGTTAGTATGATTCTTGGGGGAGCAATCTTAGATTTGAATTTTAAATCGAAACTGTTGATGAAAATAGCTAATTGGACAAAAAAAATATTACCATATATGTTTATTTATAAAGTTTTATCATTTGTAGTAATGCCAAACAATAATCAAAAAGAATCAAGGAACATTTTTATAAGAGAAGCAAAAAAACTTTATCAAAAAGAATTTATAAGGTGGTTTAAATTAACAATTGAAATTATTCCTTTATTAAGAATATTTAGAAATGTTCAATCAAAAATACCTACGCTCTACTTAATGGGTTCTGAAGATTATTTATTTTTACCAGCTGTAAAAAAAGTAGCACAAGATCATATCTTTTCTAGATTAAAAGTTATTCCAAACTGTGGACATGTGGTTAATATTGAAAAACCAAAACAGTTTAATGAAATCACTATAAACTTTATAGATAAGTTAAATTAAGAAAAAACAACAGTTTTATTTTTATAAACCATAACTTTTCTCGTAACATGAAGTTGAACTGCTTTTGATAAAACAATTCTTTCTAAGTCTCTTCCTTTTGCTATAAAGTCCTTAATTGAATTTAAATGAGAAACTTGAGTTGTATTTTGCTCAATAATTGCCCCAGCGTCTAATTCATTTGTTACATAATGAGATGTGGCGCCAATAATTTTTACTCCTCTTTCATAAGCTGAGTGATAGGGTTTTGCCCCAGGAAATGCAGGAAGGAAAGAGTGATGGATATTAATGATTTTATTTTGAAAATTATCAATAATTAAGTTAGTTAAAATCTGCATGTATCTAGCTAGAACAATAAAATCAATATTATGCTTTTTAAATATTTTTAATTGTTCTTTCTCAGCGCTAGTTTTATTTTCTTTATTTACAGTTACATTATAAAATTTAATATTGAATCTCTCGGCAATATGTTTTAAGTCAGGATGATTACTCATTATAAAAGGAATCTCTACTTTTAATTCATTTGAACTGTATCTTGACAATAGATCATATAAACAGTGATCATATTTTGAAACCAATAAAGCCATTTTTAATTTTTTTTCAGTTTGGAAAAAATTAAAATTCATTGAAAATTTAGAACCTATTTTTTTTTCAAATTCCTCTTTTAAATTATTTACTTCATTTTTGGAAATTTTCATTTCACATTCAAGCCGCATGAAAAATATAGAATTTAGTCTATCAACGTATTGATCAATGTATACAATATTTCCTTTTTTATTATGAATAAAATTCGTAACCGCAGATATTATTCCCTTTTCATCAGGGCAATTAATTAAAATTATAATTTTTTCCATTAACTTATTAAAAACTACACAAAAGTCTGAAATTAAATTCATTTAAAAAAAAAGCCCTCAATATTGAGAGCTTTTTAAAGATAATTAATATATTTTTTANCTTCTAGGGCTAAAGTCAGCATATGCTTCCATAGAGTGTTCTGCTAAGTCCAAACCTTTAATTTCTTCTTCTTCAGAAACTCTTAAACCAATTACAGCTTTAATTATAATTAATATAATAAAAGCCGATACAACGCTAGCCGCACCATAAACTCCAACACCTATTAGTTGGCTTACGAATTGGTCAGCTCCAGCTAATGCACCAAAGATACCAACAGCTAATGTTCCCCAAATACCAGCGATAAGATGCACTGCAATAGCTCCTACTGGATCGTCTAATTTTAATTTTTCAATTAATGCAATTCCAAGAACAACTATTATACCTGCAATAATACCAATTATAATAGAATCAGTTGGTGACATTTGATCAGCTCCAGCAGTAATACCTACTAATCCTCCCAATACACCATTCATAAACATAGTTACATCTAAGTTCTTATTGATTATATTAGAAAAAAGTGCAGCACCTAATCCTCCTGCTGCAGCAGATAAAGATGTAGTAGTTAGTGTTAGAGAAGTTAATTCTGGATCAGCTGAAAGAACAGAACCTCCGTTAAATCCAAACCAACCTAACCATAGAATTAGTACTCCAGCAGCTGAAAATGGTATGCTATGACCAGGTATTGCTTGAGCAACACCATCTTTAAATTTACCAATTCTAGCTCCCATTAAATAAATGAAAACTATTGCTCCCCATCCACCAACAGAATGTACTAAAGTTGAGCCTGCAAAATCATAAAATCCTAGTGCATCTAAAAATCCTCCGCCCCATTTCCATGATCCCATAATTGGATAACATAATCCAACGTAAAAAATGGTGAAAAGCATAAATGAGCTTAATTTTACTCTCTCAGCAACAGCTCCAGAAACAATTGTTGCTGCAGTAGCTGCAAACATTCCTTGAAATAAAAAGTCAGTCCACCAAGTGTAACCTCCATCTGCGTAATCAACTGTCATACCTCCATCAGGAGCAGTAATACCAAATCCGGCAAAACCAAATATTCCAGCTGAATCTTCAGCAAATCCAGGGTACATCATGTTAAAACCTACAAGACAGTATAAAACAAGTCCGATGGTTATAACAAAGAAGTTTTTAAAAATAATATTAATTGTATTTTTTTGCCTTGTTAGACCTATTTCTAGGAAGGTGAATCCTAAGTGCATAAAAAATACCAAACCAGTACAGATCATCATCCATACATTGTTTGCGGTTAATAAAGTTGTATCCATAAAATTTAATTTAATTTGTTATATAATGTTTTTTATAATTTGTAATTAAAAATTTTTATAAAATTTTATTTTTTATCTAAATAATTTTCAAACTTATGAGCTTTAGGTAAAATTCATTAACTAATTATCGAAAAAATATTAATAATTAGTAATCATTTATTTTTTAAGAGAAAATTTTGTCATTTTGATAATTATGCTGGTGTAAAATATGGAATTAATAAAATATATATTTAAGTATACTTTGTTTTATTTATTTAATATTATATGTAATTTAAAGATTTATAAAAAAAAACCCCCAAATAGGGGGGGTAAAAAACTATTATATTAATTAATCTATGTCGAGTCTTTTAAAAAGTATAATAATTGGTTTTTTGGTTTTATTTTAGAAACTAACTCCGAACAATAAAAACGCAGATTCAGCATCTGGATTATATACAAATGAACCAAAAACTGGCAATGAATAATCCTCAGTTATCTTAATATCTTTTGAACCACTAAATGCTAAATTTATAATTCCACTGTCTCCGCCTGCATAAAATGCACCATCACCATCACTTCCATAACCTACAGCTACACCCACAGGTCCAAGTGAAAATCCAGCTTCAATGTATAATGCCTCAGCATCAGTAAAATATCCAGCCAAAAGGTCAATACCTCCAATACTAGTTGATGCTGCAATTTCTGTGAAATCTCCATCAAATAATCCTGGACCACCACCATATGTTCCATCTGCACCTGGGAAGGTGTAGTTAGTAACAGTTACAGCTAATGCTCCAAAATCGTAAGATACATATAAGTCTAACTCGTTTCCACCACCACTCGCTGTAGTTGGAAAGCTTCCCCAGATTCCAGCATCAAGACCACCTGATCCAAGAGACATCCATGGTTGAACATGGGGTCCTGTACCAAATTGAGTTCCTCTCCATACGTAAGAACTTACTAAGTCTGCACCAAAATCTTGAGCTTTAGCAGTTTGGACATTAAATGCAAAAAATAATGCTGCAACAGCTAAAANTGATTTTTGTAATANATTTTTCATAAGTTTTATTTTTGATTANATTAAAAATTTTGCACTAAGATAATTGCTTACCTANTTAANNTTATTAATAAATNATNAAGAAAACATTAAAATTATTAATGAAATATTTTTTNTATGTTTTAATTATCAAATTAATAATTTTGANATGCNCAAATTATTAAGTTAANAAATAACATATTTAAATATACANTTTATTTANACTGNCTTTGATAACCATAATCCNAAANAAACTAAAGCAATACCAATTAATATGCTAAGNAAATTGTATATGATTAGGAAAAAAAATTTTCCAAAGCTAATNAATTCATATGAGTCATAAGTNAACGATGAAAAAGTAGTTAATCCTCCACAAAAACCAATTACTAAAAATAAGATTATGTTATTGTTTATGTAATTGTTTTCATTTAAATAGCCAAATATAATTCCTATTAGAAATGATCCAATCATATTTACTAAAAAAGTATTTATCGGAAATTGCCCCTCGGGATTTTTAATTAATAAATTTATCAAATATCTAAATATACTTCCTAAACCACCTCCCAAAAAAACAATTAAAATTGATTTCATTTTATTTTCCAAAGTATTTTATTAAAAATAAAATTAAAATCGCTACAATAAATCCTATTAAAATTTTGAATGCTCCTTTATAATGTAACTTGTGATTTTTTTTATCTTTCGAATAGGATGCTATAATTGCTATCGAAAAAAAAACAATAAAAAAAATTGCAAAATATATTTGATTAGTTGTGAACATTTTTTGTTTTATAAAACTAAAAATAACTATTTTAAAAAAAAATTTTAAACTACTAAAAATGATTAATAAATATACTGATCAAGTTATAAACTTTCACGAAGCTTTCGAAATTGAATATTCAAAAAAACCCAACGTAGAAATAAAAAAAAATATTATCGATTTGAGATTTAATTTAATGGATGAGGAAAATAAAGAGTACAAGATTGCTGCAAAAAATAATGATATTGTTGAAGTTGCTGATGCATTGGGTGATATGCTCTACATTTTATGTGGTACAATAATCACTCATGGAATGCAAAATATTATAGACGATGTTTTTGATGAAATTCAAAAAAGTAATATGAGTAAATTAGACAATGAGGGAAAACCTATTTATAGAGATGACGGAAAAGTTTTAAAAGGACCTAACTACTTTAAACCAAATATTAGAAAATTTTTTTAATTAATTGATTTTATATCTCCAATTAAAAATATCACTGGATTTATTATATTGAATTTTTAAAATACTTTCTTTCAAAATATTTTGTATCGAATTATCTTTTATTTCTGGCAAATTGAATTTTTTGTTTTTATAACTAAAACTTCTAATAGGGTTTATTACAACAGCTGTACCACATCCAAACATTTCATTTAATTCTAAATTTTCTGCTGATTTAACAAGTTCGTCAACACTTAGTTTCCTGATTTCTACTTTTTGGTTAATATGTTTTGACAATTCAATTATACTTCTTCTAGTTATTCCATCTAGAATAGTATCACCTGTGGGTGATGTTATTAGTGTATCATTGATTTTGACAAATATATTCATGGTACCAGATTCTTCAATAAAGCTGTGAGTTTCTGAATCAGTCCATATAACCTGTTGGAATCCCTGATTAATTGCTAAAGAGGTAGGATAAAATTGTGCAGCATAATTTCCAGCTGCTTTGGCAAATCCAATTCCACCTTTACATGCTCTGCTGTAATTTTCTTCAATTTTGACATTAGTATCACCTGTATAGTAGGATTTAGCTGGAGAACATATGATCATAAATTTATATTTATCAGATGGAGATGCACTAACTCCAGCTTTATTTGCAAAAACAAAAGGTCTTACATAAAGAGAATTACCATATCCTGTCTTAATCCATTCCTGATCAAGAAGTAATAGTTTTTTTAATCCTTCAAAAAAGTATTTTTTTGGAAATTCAGGTATTGAAAGTCTTTTTGAAGAAATATTTAGTCTTTTGAAATTATCTTCAGGTCTAAATAACCATATTCCACCATCATCGTCTTTAAAGGCTTTCATTCCCTCAAAAACTGCTTGACCATAATGAAATACACTAGACGAAGGAGAGATTTTTATATCATCATAAGGTAAAATTTGGGGTTCTTTCCAGGTATTGTTTTCAAAATCACAAACAAACATATGATCAGTAAATATTTCACCAAAATTCAAATTTTGAAAATTTATCGTATTGATTTTTGAAGATTTGTTAATTTTTACAATCATAAAATTTAAATAATAAGCTAAATTAAATATTAATTATAACTTACGATAAAGTCTATTTAATTTTTTTGTAATAAACTTATTTTTAATGATAATTTTAATAACTGGAGCAACTGGAAATGTAGGAAAATATTTAGTTAATAAACTTCATGCTTCAAATTATGAGTTGTTTTTTTTTACTACAAGTTTTAATAAATTAAATTTTTTTAAAAATAAAGCCAAAGGATATTATTGGAATCCTTCAAAAAATATCATCAATTTAGATTTGTTGTGTAAGATAGATTGCATTATACATTTATCTGGATCTACAATTGCTAAACCATGGACAAGGTCATACAAA
>PACV01000076.1 GCA_002702875.1 Flavobacteriaceae bacterium | reverse complement strand
AGCTGGCTCTGTTTTTGTAGAATACATTTTTGGATGGAAAGGAATTGGTAAAGAAATTGTTGAATCTCTAAATAGTTTAGATATTCCTGTTGTGATGGGAGCTGTTTTAACAATAGCAACTATCTTTATTTTTATAAACATAGTTGTTGATATCTTATATAGATTAATAGACCCAAGAATAAATTTTGAATTAAATAAATAAAAATGAGAAAAAAAATTTTAGTTGGAAATTGGAAAATGAATAAAAATTTGAGTCAAACTGGTGAATTTTTAAAATCAATAAATGCTAATTTGACTTTTGATAAAAATAAAAGATTTATTATAGCGCCAAGTTTTGTAAATCTTGAGTATGCTGTAAAAGAATCTAGTAATAGTCCAGTTGAAATTTGTTGTCAAAACATTAGTGAGTTCGAGGAAGGCGCATATACTGGTGAGGTTTCTGCAAAAATGTTAACTAACGTAGGTGTTAATATTGTAATTATTGGTCACTCAGAAAGAAGAGAGTTTTACTTTGAGAGTAATAATGTATTAAAAAGTAAAATAAAAACAGCTTTAAATAACAACTTTGAGATTATATTTTGTTTTGGGGAAAATTTATTAGAAAGAAAAAATAACAATTATTTTAGTGCTGTCAAAAAACAAATAGTTGACACTTTATTTGAATTTAATCCCAATGAATTTAATAAAATTATATTAGCTTATGAGCCTGTATGGGCAATAGGTACTGGTGAAAATGCTTCTGCTGAACAAGCTCAGGAAATTCACTTATTTGTAAGAGAATTAATTGAAAATAAATTTGGAGTTGAGGTTGCTTCAAATTTAACTATTTTATATGGAGGTAGCTTAAAACCTAACAATTCAAAGGAGTTGTTTCAAAAAAAAGATGTTGATGGAGGTTTAGTTGGAGGAGCTTCTCTGAATCCTGACACTTTTCTAGAAATTTACAGATCTCTCTAAATTGTCTAATAATTTTATAAAAATTATTTTTAAAATAATACCTTTTGATCTTGGTTCAGAAATTTTAATTGCACAATTTAATGAATTTCCAACTCTAGGTTGTTGCATATTAGAAAATCAAGAATTAGAAGTTTTTTTTAAAGAAAATCAATGGAACAGAAATATTCTTAATGAAATACCTATTTTAAAAAATGAATCTTTTAAAATTAATTTCAGAATTAAAAAAATTAAACATGAAAATTGGAATCAAATTTGGGAATCAAATTTTAATCCAGTTGTAATTTCAAAAAATTGTATTGTAAGATCAAGGTTTCATCCTATATACAACTTAAAGCATGAAATAATTATTAATCCTAAAATGTCATTTGGAACAGGCCATCACGAAACCACATACTTATGTTTGAAAGAGTTACTTAATATGAAGTCTTTTGTCTCACTCAAATTTTTAGATTATGGATGTGGTACGGGAATATTATCAATTTTAGCAGAAAAATTAGAAGCTAAACAAATTGATGCAGTTGATACAGATATTAAATCTATAAAAAATGCATTAGAAAATATTAAGATTAATAATTGTAAAAAAATTAATTTAATTAAAGGTGATATAAATCAATTAAATACAAAAATGTATGACATAATAGTCTCTAACCTAGAGAAAAATACTTTACTAAAATACATTAAGAACTTCAAAAAACTACTTAAAATAAAGGGTGTTTTAATTTTAAGTGGTTATTTAAGTCAAGATTTTTTTGAAATTAAAAATTGTTGTGAAAAAAATAATTTAATTTTGCTTCAAAAAAAAATTAAAAACAATTGGATGCTAACTAAATATATTAATAATGGAATTAGTCAAAGTAAAAGTTGAAAAAAAAAATAAAAAAGATCTTGGTAAGTCTTATGAAATTATTTTATTCAACGATGATGTTAATACTTTTGACTATGTTATTAATAAACTAGTTACCATATGTGGTCAAACCATGGAGCAAGCTGAACAATGTACTTATATAGTTCATTATTCAGGAAAGTGTTCTGTTAAAACTGGTACTTTTGATAAATTGAAGCCAATATGTTTAAAATTGTTAGATGCTGGATTAACTGCTGAAATAGTATGATTTATGTTTTTTTTATACTTTAAAATATTTATAATTGTTTTTTTTATGAAATTTAATTTTTTGTCAGCTCAAGCTAACAATACAGATAGAGATATTTACGATTTTATAGTTGAAGATATAAATGGTGAAAATTTTTATTTTAATAAGCTTAAGGGAAAAAAAATTATGATTGTTAATACTGCTTCTAAATGCGGTTTAACTCCACAGTATAAAAAACTTGAGGCCCTTTATAAAGAATATAGAACTCAAAATTTTGTGATAGTAGGTTTTCCTGCTAATAATTTCTTAGGCCAAGAGCCAGGAACAAATGAAGAGATTTCTGTTTTTTGTGAAAAGCAATATGGTGTTACATTTCCAATGATGTCTAAGATTTCTGTCAAAGGAACCAATATACACCCATTATTTGCTTTTTTAACAAAAAAAAATCTTAATGGTTTATCTGATTCTTCAGTAAAATGGAATTTTCAAAAATTTTTAATCGGTAAAGATGGAAAATTAGAGTTAGTTGTTTCACCTTGGACTTCTCCCGATGATCCAAAAATAGTAAATTGGATAAAAGGATAGCATGAAGGTCGATATATTAGCTTTTGGTGCTCATCCTGATGACGTAGAACTTGGTTGTGGAGGAAGTATTGCATTATCTGTAAAGCAAGGTAAAAGTGTTGTTATTGTCGATTTAACTAAAGGGGAGTTGAGTACAAGAGGGGACGTTGAAACTAGAGAGAAAGAAGCAAAAAGAGCATCTGATATACTTGGTGTATCATCAAGAATAAATATGAACTTTAGGGATGGTTTTTTTGTTAATGATGAAATTCATCAAATAAAAATGATTAGATTAATAAGAGAATATAAACCAGAAATTGTATTATGTAGTGCATTTACTGACAGACACATTGATCATCAAAAATCCAGTAAATTAATAAGTGATTCGTGTTTCTTGTCTGGTTTAAAAAAAATTAAAACAAAAACTTCAAATGGAATTAATCAATTAAATTGGAGACCAAATAAAATTTATCATTACATACAATGGAATGAGTTAAAACCTGACTTTGTTGTAGATATTTCCAGTACTCTAAATTTAAAAATGAAGAGTGTTATGGAGTACAAAAGTCAATTTTACAATCCTAAAATAGTTAAAGATAATACGCCAATTAGTTCTAAAAATTTTATTGAAATAATAAGATACAGAGCTTTAAATTTAGGAAGATTAGTAGGTGTTGAGGCTGCAGAAGGTTTTAATGTAGAAAGATTCCCATCTATTAAATCTTTTGATGATTTAAATTAAACTATCTTTTTTAAGATTAAAAAAAATATTAAGTTTGCTGAAAATGGTGGTTGTAGCTCAGTTGGTTAGAGCGCTAGATTGTGGTTCTAGAAGTCGCCGGTTCGAATCCGGTCTTCCACCCTTTTTTATTTTAGAGAAATAGTTTGATCTCTATTTGCAATTTCCCATATTGTGTGAAAAATTAATTTCGTTCTTTTTTTCAAAAGTTTATATTCAATTTTATCAGCAGTATCAGTTGGTTTATGATAGTCTTCATGAGTACCACTAAAATAAAAAATTACCGGTATATTATTTTTGGCAAAATTCCAATGATCACTTCTCTCATAAAATCTATTTGGGTCATTAGGAGAATTATAAGTATAGTCTAAAATTAATTTTTCCGTTTTACTATTAACTTTCTCGGATATGTTGTGCAAATCATTACTGAGACGATTTGATCCAATGAGATATATATAATTTTGATTTTTATCGACTCTTTTAGGATCAATTCTACCAATCATATCAAGGTTTAAATTCACTACAGTATTTTTAAGATCATAAAGAGGATTTTTTACATAAAACTCAGAACCTATCAATCCATTTTCTTCAGCCGAGAAATGTAAAAAAACAATTGATCTTTTTGGACCATGACCATTTTTCTCAGCAAGTTTAAATGCTTGAGCAATCTCAAGCAAAGCAACTGTTCCTGAACCATTGTCATCAGCACTATTATATATTTCACCCATATTGAATCCCGAACCATCAAGATGTGCAGATAAAACAATATATTGCTCAGGATAAATAGATCCTTTAATTATCGAAATCACATTTTCACTCTTTATTTCTCCATCCTCATCTAGTTTTAGACGTTTATAAGAGCCATTCTGTCTAACAATTGATGCGCTAAAGGGTTGAAAATAATTTTCTGAATTTTTACCAGGAGATATCCCCTCTTTTATGTAATAATTTTTTAAAAATTCAACTGCTTTTTTTTGACCTTTTTGACCTGTTCCTCTACCTTCAAAATAGTCAGACGAATACTCATATAATAAATTACTTAATTCTAATTCGGTGATAGTTTTAGAAAATTTAAAAGAATTTTCATCTTGACCTAAACCTTTTAAGAATATAAATAGTACTGAAATTAATATTTTTTTCATGATTTTATTTTATAGATTTTTCTATAGCATTCCATAAATTAATTCTTTGCTTTAGAGATGATATTGAAGCGTTAAGAGCTTCACTCCATTTTTTTTCATTATCCCCACACAATTCGTTAATCATTTTTAATGCCATTGGCCCGTGTTCTTCACTATCAACTTCGATATGTCTATCTAAATAATATATTAAGTTATTGCATTTAATATTTTCTTTTTTATTAATACTCTTAACCATTTCTATAAAAATATCAGGAATTAAATCCTCTCTTCCAAAAGTAAATGCAGCTGCAATTACGTGGTTTTTATTTGATTTAATAATATCAAAAGTGTGAATCATAAAATCTTTAGCAAAATTTGGTATTTGAGATTTTAAAATACAATCATCTAAATTTATATTTTTCTCTAATTTATTAGTAAAATCAGTTATCTCTTTGGTACTCGCTCCAATTTCAATCATTGAAAGTAAATACATTTCAAAGTGACTCATGTATTTTCCATTATTGAATTGATCAGTTTCTTCACACAAAACTATATCATTAATTAATCTTGCAGCTAAAGGAGTTTTTGATGGAATCCAAGGAACATTTGTACATGTTAAATTTTGTTGAAGTTTTTTTACAAGCGACATGAAATCCCAAACAGCATATACGTGTCCTTCCATAAATAATTTTAAATCATTTATAGAGTTTATTTTTTTGTATAGATTATGATTTATAAGAATATTTTTGTAATCCTCTAATTCAGCAATAAATTTTTCAATTTTCATTTTCTTTTTTTCTGCAAATATAGTTTTAAATTTTATTTTAATCCATTGATTTTCCGCCAATAAATTAAATTAATAAATTGTTTTTCGTAGTATAATTTTAAATTTCATTATATTTGCGTGCAACTAAATAGGTTGCAATGAGTCTTTCCAATAAAATTCAATTTGAAGCTTTAACTTTTGATGACGTTCTGTTAGTACCTGATTATTCTGAAATACTTCCTTCACAGGTTAATACTTCTTCATTTTTTTCAAAGAATATTTCACTTAATGTACCTATTGTATCGGCTGCTATGGATACAGTTACTGAAAGTAATATGGCTATTGCAATTGCAAGAGAGGGAGGCATTGGAGTAATCCATAAAAACATGTCTATTGATAGTCAAGCTTCTGAGGTAAGAATTGTTAAAAGAGCTGAATCGGGAATGATTCTTGATCCAGTGACATTATCAAAAAATTCTAATGTACTAGATGCAAAGGAAAAAATGGAAAAATATAAAATTGGTGGTATACCAATAATTGATAAAAATGGATTTTTAGAAGGAATAGTGACTAATAGAGATTTACGATTTGAGAAAAATAAGGAAAGGCCTATTACTGAGGTAATGACTTCTGAAAATTTAGTTACTGTAAATAAAGGTATTTCTTTAGATGATGCTGAAGAAATTCTTCAAAAGCATAAAATTGAAAAATTACCAGTTGTAAATGAAAAAAATTTACTAGTTGGTTTAATAACTTTTAGAGATATAGCAAAACATACTACAAAACCAATTGCAAATAAAGATAAGTTTGGAAGATTGAAAGTTGCAGCCGCAGTTGGAGTTACTAATAATACTTTCAAAAGAATTAGTGCCTTAGTAAAATCATCAGTTGACGCAATTGTTATTGATACTGCTCACGCACATTCTAAAAGTGTTATAGAAGTATTGAAGAGAGGAAAAAAAGATTATCCTAATCTGGACATTGTAGTTGGAAATGTTGCTACAGGAGATGCAGCACAATTTTTAGTTAAAAATGGTGCTGACGGAATAAAGGTAGGAATAGGACCAGGCTCTATATGCACAACAAGAGTTATAGCTGGAGTAGGTTACCCTCAACTCTCAGCAGTAATGAATGTCTTTGAATCAATAAAAAAATCAGGCATACCAGTTATTGCTGATGGTGGTATTAGATATTCAGGTGACATCTCAAAGGCAATTGCTGCAGGGGCAGATTCAGTTATGCTTGGATCAATGTTAGCTGGAACAATGGAGTCTCCTGGTGAAACAGTTATTTTTGAGGGAAGGAAATTTAAAACTTATAGAGGAATGGGTTCAGTTGAATCGATGAGAAAAGGAAGTAAAGATAGATACTTTCAAGATTTAGAAAATGATTCAAAAAAATTGGTTCCAGAGGGAATAGTTGGAAGAGTTCCATACAAAGGTGAATTAAATGAAAGTTTGCATCAATTTGTTGGTGGATTAAAAGCAGGGATGGGTTACTGTGGAGCTAAATCAATTGGGGAATTAAAAAAGAAAGGAAAATTTGTTAAAGTTACAACTGCAGGAATTCTAGAAAGTCACCCCCACAACGTTCAAATTACAAAAGAGGCTCCAAATTATAGTCCTTAATTTGATAAAATTTTGAATGTTTTTATACCATCTTTTAGTTCAATTCTTACAATATAAAGATTGTTAGGTTTTAAATTAATTGGTGTGCTGAAATTTTTTAGATATTTATTTTTAAAACCATACAATGGGTTGCCAATTATACTGTAAACATATACATTACCAAATTCATTTAAACCTTTTATAAATAGGATGTTCGAGTCGTAAAAAACAGTTATTTTTTCATTATTAATTGAACTGGAGTGAAAATGACTTGAAGAAATTAGGGGTGAATTATTCTTTTCAAATGTATAAAGTGAATTAAGAATAAATAAAAAAAGAATAAATAAATATTTCAAATACCTATTTTTTTTATATTTAATAGTAAAATTACAAATAAATTATAAATTAAAAAAAAATAAAATAAGTTAACTTTTATTATTGTTATTTTGATATACAAATCAATCTCATTTCAATTTTTTATAGCTTTATTTGTATTAATACTCTTTGTTAAATGCAATTATTTAACAAACAATATTAACGATAAGATTATTGCTAGAATTGGAGATGAATTACTTTATTTATCTGATATATATAATGATTTAGAAAATCTTTCAGGATCCGATAGTCTAATCAAATCTAAAAATTTAATTGAAAATTGGGCTAGAAAAAAATTATTATTTGAAAAATCTAAACTAAATCTTTCCCTAAGCACTCAAGAGGAATTGGACGTTTTAGTAGATAATTACAGGCATGATCTATTTGCTGCAACATACAAAGAATTAATATTAAAAAATCAAATTGATACAATTATTAACTTAAATGAAATTAAAGATTATTATGATCAAAATATTAATAATTTTAAACTAAACGAAGATATTTTTAAAATAAGATATTTACTGATTCCAGCTGAAAATAAAAATTTAAATGACATAAAAAAAAAATTAGTAAGATTTGAAAAAGAAGATTTGTTTTTTTTAGATTCTTTATCTTATCAGTACACTGAATTTAATTTTAATGATTCTATTTGGATTAATAAAAATGAATTTTTAAATTCTTTAAAAATTGAGAAAGATTTTAATTTTAAAAATATTAATTTGGTGAAAAAGTTTTTTCAATTTAAAAATTCAAGTGATATTTTTATGTTATACATTGATGACCACGTAAAGGTTAGTGAAATTCCTCCTTTTGATTATGTTTACAGTATGATTAAAAATATAGTTTATAATAGAAGAAAGTTAAAATTTATTAAAGATTTTGAAAAAGACATACTACAAGATGCAATACAAGAAAATAAATTTGAAATTTATAATTAATTTATTATTAATTATATGTTTTAATCTTCATTCTCAAAATGATAATAGAGTAAGGATTGATGGTGTTTCGGCAGTGGTTGGAGACTATGTTATTCTTAATTCTGATATTGATAAAGCATTTTTAGAAATGGAATCAGAAGGAATATCCATCCTAGGTGTTTCGAGATGTGACATTTTAGAAAAATTAATGAAAGACAAATTATATACTCATCATGCTATTCAAGATAGCATTGAAGTTTCTGATTCTGAAATATATGATTATGTTGACCAAAGTATTAATTTTTTTTCTGAGCAATTGGGTAGTCTAGAAAAAGCATTGGAGTTTTATAATAAAACTGATGAAGCGACATTTAGAGACGAATTATTCAAACTAAATAAAGAACAGAAATTATCCTCTCTTATGCAATCAGAAATTGTTGAAAAAGTTGAAATAACTCCTGAAGAGGTTAAACAATTTTTTGAGTCAATTCCAAAAAGTCAAATACCTGTTTTTGGCACCGAATTAGAGATAGCTCAAATTGTTATTGAACCAAAAGTATCTGATGAAGAAAAAGATAATGTGATTAATCAGTTAAAGTCATTTAAAATTGATGTAGAGGAAAAAGGCTTAAGTTTTGGTTCAAAAGCTATACTTTATTCTCAAGATCCTGGATCAAGATCAAATGGAGGTAAATATACACTTCATAGAAAAAAACCTCGAATGTATAGAGAGTTTAGGGATGTTGCATTTAGTTTGAGGGAAAATGAAATCTCAGACCCTTTTGAAACAGAATCGGGATGGCATATTATAAAAGTCGACAAAATAAGAGGACAAGAGATTGATATAAGACATATTTTATTAATCCCTAAAGTAGATCCATTGATGCTTACCGAATCAAAAAAAATTCTTGATACTTTAAGAAAAAGAATAATAGAAGGGGAAATTTCCTTTAAAGATGCAGCAATCAATTTTTCTAGTGAAAAACAAACAAGAAATAATGGAGGGTTATTAATAAATCCTACCGACGGTACTACAAGGTTTGAATTGACAAAAATGGATCCACTTCTTTATAACCAGGTTAGAGATTTAAAAGATAATGAAATTTCACTCCCACTATTAGATCAAGATAGAAGTGGTAAGAAGAAATATAAAATTTTAAAAGTCACAAATAGATATGACGAACATAAGGCTGACTTTTCAAGAGATTACACAAAAATAATGGAGTTAGCCCTTAAGGAGAAAAAAATTAATGTGATACAAGATTGGATTAAAACAAAAATATTAGACACTTATATTAGCTTAAACTCTCAAGTAGATAACTGTAGTTTTAAAGAAAATTGGAAAAAAGAGATAATTCAATAATATTTAAAAATCCTTAAAATATTTTAATGGGATCCAAAGCATTCCAAAACTTTCGCACCCTTTTTTATTGATATTTTTGTGATGCATTTTGTGAGCTCTTCTTAGAGCTTTTGCGTATTTGTTGTTTGTTTTTTTTAAAAACTTAAAACGTTGGTGAATAAATACATCATGAACAAAAAAATAAGTACAACCATAAGCAAAGATTCCAATAGAAATAGGTAGTCCGTATTCAAAATTATAATCACTCCAACTTATAAAAAAAAGCATACTAACAATAGCATAAAAAATAAAAAATCTATCATTTTTTTCAAACCATGATTCCTTGTTTTTAACGTGATGATCTTTGTGCCAAGACCACAAAAAACCATGCATTATATATTTATGGGAAAACCAAGCCATAAACTCCATAAAAATAAAAGTAGAAATAAAAACTATAAAAAATTTCACAATTAACATTACAATAAATTTAATCTATAATTGACATATGATTTCGCTAGAACTGTGAATTTTTCAAAATTAGGGACCCTGATTCTAGAGGATTTAATTCTGGTTGATGGAGTGTTTTTTAATTTAATTAGTAATTTGAAATAATATTTGTAGGCAGTGTAGACAGCAAATTTAGCTTCAGATGGAAGTTTAAAAATACCAACAAGACCTTTTTTAAAATCATTTTCAATTTCTTTAATAATCTTTTCTTTCGAATTTTCATCAAATGAATTTAAATCAACATTAGGGAAATAAGACCTTTTTAAAATATTATGATCATTTTTTAAATCTCTTAAAAAATTAACTTTTTGAAAAGCAGAGCCAAGTGACATTGCATTTTCTCTTAAATCATTATACTTTTTGTCATTACCTTTAACAAAGACCTTAAGACACATAAGACCTACAACATCTGCCGATCCATAAATATATGTTTTGTAATCCTTTTTATTTAAATATTTCTTTTTGTGTAAATCCCATCGCATACTTCTCATAAATGCTTTTATTAAATCTAAATCAATATTGTATTTATTGACTGTCATTTGAAATGAGTTTAGGATAGGATTTAGACTAATTTTATTTTTGAGAGAATGATTTAAGTTTTCTTCAAATCTATCGAACAATTCTTTTTTTGGGTATTGATGAAAAGTATCAACAATTTCATCAGCAAATCTTACAAATCCATAAATGTTATAAATATCGCTCCTTATTGACTGATCTAGCATTCTAGTGGCAAGTGAAAATGAAGTGCTATATTTCTCAGTAACATTTTTACTACAATCATTTGATACTATATCAAACAGTTGCTTCATATTTTTCAAATAAATGGTTTATATATATAAAGATAAAAAAAAGTTAAGATATTTCATTTTTAATAAGAAATTGATTTTTAAATTCATCAAGGTCAAAAAACAGATTAACTTTTTCCCATCTTATATCATTTTTAATAGTAATAATTTGAGGGCCAAAAAGTGATATTTCATTATTATTTCCAATTAATAAATTTTTCTCAAAATTGTCCATATAATTAAATATTTCGTTTTTATTAGGTTCAACAGTAAAAAAAGATAAAAAATGATATTCTTCATCGTTGCTTAATATATCGACTAAATCTTCGCTTGGAATCGATTGGCCTAGAAAAATTGTTTTTTTACCGTGCAATAATAATATGTAATTTAAAAAAAGTATACTTAATTCATGAAATTCGTTTTCAGGTAAAAAAAGAACAAAGGTTTTATTATAATTACTCCAATTCTTATATTTGAGCGATTCAGTTTGAACATGGATTTTTTGTTTAATTAAATTAGTTATAAAGTGTTCATGAGAGGTGCTTATAGAGTCAGTTTGCCAGAGAATCCCTAACTCTTTCATAAGTGGAAGAAACACCTTCATGTACGCAAACTCAAAGTTATGTTTTGATAGTATATCGTCAAATGTTTTATTGAATAACTTTGTGTCAAATCCAATCATGGACAATTTAATAGAGTTAATGTATTTAGTCTCTGAATGTGATTTTATGGAAATTTCATTAACTAAACTTTTAATTTCTTTATCACTTTTTTCAGCAATTTTAGATATTTTAAATCCATTCTTATAAAGTAAAGTAATACTTAAAAGTTTTTTTAAACTTTTTAAACTGTATTTTCTAATATTTGTATCAGTTCTCTCTGGAGATAATAGTTTATATCTTTTTTCCCATATCCTTATGGTGTGTGCTTTAATTCCAGAAATTGTTTCAAGATTCTTAATGCTAAAACTTTTCTTTACACCATCAACCACGTTTAACTAATTTTTCTAAAAGTTAAACGAAAATACAAAATTTATATTGTTTGTCTAAGAAAAAAAGCTTTTATGTGCGCAAGAGAAGACTCGAACTTCCACGGGATTATCTCCCACTAGGCCCTCAACCTAGCGCGTCTACCATTCCGCCACTTGCGCATTAAATTTAATCTTTCATTTCTTTATACTCAGAGCTTATTAATTTGATTACATTATTTAAGGATTTAATATAATTTTCTACTCCAACTATTCTTCCTCTATTAAAATTTACAATGTTTTGAAGATAAAACTTTAGTTCGTTATTCCTTTTATTTTCAAATATGTAAGCAGGACTATTATTACTATTCATAATTTGGTAAGGTTTCCACCATTTAGAAGATTCTTCAGTTTGATTTCTAATAATCTGGGTAAGATTATAAATCCTTTCTTGATGTTTGGTGTAAATAAACTCAATTTCCTTTCTAATTTGATCATTTTTTATTTCAAGTAGTTTACCTGAATTGAGCATTGATCTGAAAAAAACAGTATTTGGTTCCCATGCATTCCAAAATCCAATAAAGTTTTTTATATGAAATAATTCATATTTAGTTTGGTATACAATTTTACCATCTACATCATACTCATATAAAAAAGGATTTTTGTCATGCATTTGATACAGCTCTTTTACTTTAATATTATTTGAAAAGTTTTGAAGCATGTATTCGTTTATATATTGTTTGTTTTTTAACTGTTTTAGATATTCTTTAGCATATATTAAATTTGATTCAATTTCCTTTCCTAAAGTAATAACCGAATCATTAAGCTCCTCTTTTTCTTTAGATTCAGACCTATATCTATCTATTGAAAAAGATCCTAATACACTTACAAATATTAGTGTCGCTTCTATTAAAAGTCTTCTCATTTTTTAATTGTTGAAATAAATATAATAATTATTAAATTTATTAAAATATAAATAGTTACTGTGAGTTTTCTAAGATTTATTAAATCGAATTCTTCAAATAAAAGTTTTTTAAAATACGGATTTGTAGAACTAATACTTGTCGTGACTGGAATTTTAATTGCTTTACAAGTAAANAATTANAATGAATATTTGAAAGATAGGGAAGANGAGAAAAATATTTTNTTAGCTTTTCATTACGAGACAAGTAATAACCTTGAAATNCTAAATAGATCAATTNAAGAAAAAAGAACAATTATTGAAATAAACAAAGAAATTTTNGANAATGTNGGNCCTAAAGCTACNTGGGATTCAACCTCNAATTTAGATAGTCTAATGTATTACATNACNGTATCAGGTTGGATTTATGTTCCAAATGATGGTGTTTTNAATGAGATTATCAATTCAGGTAAACTATCATTAATNAAAGACCAAAATTTNAAAAATGAAATTTCTTCTATACCTCGACTTTCAAATTTAATTTTGTCAGAAGACAACTTATATAGAGATGACTTACATCAATATTTTTTACCATATTTTGCTAAAAGTTTTTTATTAAAAAATACAACCAAATATAGAACTCTTCACGAATATTTTGAATCCGACCTTGGCAAAAGCAAATTTTTAAAAAACTATAAAAAAATTTTACAAGATTCAGAGTTTGAAAATATTTTAACAATACAATCAATATGGATTAAATTTTCAGTTGACATGTGTGAAAACCTTAAATTAAACTATAAGCAGATACAAAAATTGATAGAAATAAAATATCCAGATGTTGATTATTCAAAACTTGGAGAAAATATCAAGAAAGGATTTTGGGGATAAACCTAAACTGTAATTTAATAAAAGTGATCTGGCTGGGTCTCGAACCCAGGACCCTCTCCTTAAAAGGGAGATGCTCTACCAACTGAGCTACCAGATCAATTTATTGAATTTAGGATGCAAATATAATATCAAATATTAACTTTTCAATCACTAATGTTATAAATTTGTTCAATAATTATTAAAATGATAATTAATAAAAAAATAGTGTTTCTGGGATACATGGGTTCAGGAAAATCTGCAATAGCCAAATTGATTTCTAAAAAACTTGATTTAATTAATGTTGACCTTGATAATTACATCGAAAAAAAAGAAAATAAATCAATACGTAATATTTTTAAAATTAGTGGTGACCTATATTTCAGGAAAATAGAAAATAAATATCTGAAAGATTTATTAAACTCAGATAATAATAAAATTATTTCTTTAGGAGGGGGGACACCTTGTTATTCAGATAATATTGAGTTGATAATCGAAAGTAAATGTATTATTTTTTATTTAAGAGCAAATGTTGATACACTTGCGGATAGATTATTCAATGAAAGGGACAAGAGGCCATTAATTTCAAGAATCAAATCTAAAAAAGATTTAAAAACTTTTATTTCAAAACATCTTTTTGAAAGAAACCAGTTTTATTTAAAGTCAAATTTTATAATTGATGTTGATAAAAAAACAGAGAATGAAATTACAAATGAATGTATTAGCTTGTTAAGTTAAGTAAACTCCTTCATTATTTTTTTTTAAAACAACTTCAACATGTTCATTCATTGTAGTTGATAATGAGAGTCCCTTAAAATCTGCTTTAACAGGAAAATCTTTATGGTTTCTATCAATTAAGACTGCAGTTTTAAGTTGATCAATTTTATAATTTAACAAAAATTTAATTGAATACATTAAGGTTTTACCAGTGTTTAGTACATCATCAATTAAAATTACAGATGAGTTATTAATATTATTAAATTGATTTTTTAAAGTAATACTTTCATGAGGGTTTTTTTTATTAATTTCAACTGATAATAATTCAATTTTTTGATCAGTAATTTTCTTCAAAAATTCGTGTATTTTTTTAGCAAAAATAAATCCATTATTTTTTATTCCTATCAAAACGATTTCCTTTTTATTCATTGAGGATTCAACTATTTGGTATGAAATGCGATGCGCACAGTCATTTATCCTCTTGGAATTCATTATCAAAGAATTTTTGTTCATTTTATAAAAATATATAAATTAAAAATTGTTAAAACAAAAATAAAGTAAAATAGTATCTTGCAAAAAAAATAAATTTACATGTTTTTTAGCAATAAGTTTTTTTTACTGTTAATTGCCTCTTTTTTAGTTATAAACTCTTGCAAAAAAGACGACGATGAAGCAACAATTGAAGATAGAGATTATACAGAACAATATGTTTTAGAAGAACAACTTATTGAAGATTACTTAAAAACACATTTTTACAATTACAAAGATTTTGAGAAAGCAAATTCAAATAATCTTGAAATAACTTTAGATTCAATATATGGTGAAAATTCAGACAGAACTTCACTTTATGATCAAATTATCAAAAAAAAAGTACCCGTTATTGACAAAAATGGAGTGGCGGTAGACCATAACCTTTATTATTTATTAGCAAAAAGTGGTCTTGGACAAAAACCAAGTAATGTGGATTCAGCTTATGTTAGTTATGAAGGCTCATTGCTAAATGGTAAGGTTTTTGATCAGAGAAAAGTTCCTGTATGGTTTGATTTAGCTGCATTAATTAAAGGTTTTAGATTTGGAATTAGTGAATTTCAATCAGGTGAGTATTCAGTAAATAATGATGGAACTATTAGTTTCAGTAATTATTCAATGGGCTTGCTTTTTATACCATCTGGACTTGCATATTTTTCATCAGCTCAGACAGACATACCTGAATATTCTCCATTAATTTTTAAAATTTCACTTTTTACAATCAATGAATCAGATCATGATTTTGATGGTATTCTGTCAAAAAATGAAGATATTGACAAAGACGGAGACCCTCTAAATGATGATTCAAATGGTAATTCAATACCTGACATGTATGACAATGATGATGATGGGGACGGTATTTTGACTAAAAACGAATATGATCAAAATAAGGATGGTATACCTGATGATTCTGATTCTGACTTAATTCCAGATTATCTTGACACGGAGGGTTAACAATTTTACAAAGCCAAACTGTAGAGTAAACTTAATATATACTGCTTTGGTCTAATATGAACGTGACCAGGACCAATATTTCCTTGACTGTCAATTATTAAAACTTCGTTATCAGTGAATCCTCTTTCATATCTTGCAGAAATAATTATTCTTTTAATATTTAATTCTAACCCGAAAAGAAAACTTGTAGTAAATTTTTCTTTAAATGAATCGAGAATAATATTTTCTGTTTTTTTTTTTATTAAGTATTGGAAAGAGGGACCAATAACTAAATTAATTGGTTTTATAATATTATAACCAACTAAAATTGGTAACTGAAATTTATAAATTTCAAATCTAACCTCATTGAAAGAACTTATATTTTTTGAATAATCTAATTCTTGTCTTAAATTAAAAAATGGTATTCTAAAATCAGAATATACACCAATATGGTAACCTGTTTTACTTTGAAGATTTGACGGATTAATAAAATTTTCTGTATAAGACAAATCTCCCATAGAGTCAAAGTTTACTCCCGCTTTAAATCCAAAATCAATTTGTGAATGAAGAGGTGAATTTGAAATGATAAAATATGAAACTATTAAAAAATGTTTCATTGTTGTTTTCTTGATATTACTTTTTTAATAGATTTTATTATAGATTCTTTATCAAGTCCGTATTTAATCATTAGTTCAGAGGGTTTGCCAGATTCTCCAAAAGTATCTTTAGTAGATATGAACTCTTGAGGTACGGGATAAAATTTAGATAGAGTTCTTGCAATACTTTCCCCTAAACCTCCCAAAAAATTGTGTTCTTCAGCTGTTACAAGACATTTAGTTTTTTTTACTGAATTTATAATTATACTTTCATCTAAGGGTTTAATAGTATGAATATTAATTAATTCAACTTTAATTCCAATTTTTTCTAATTCAATTGTTGCTTGAATTGATTCCCAAACAAGATGTCCAGTTGCAATTAATGTTACATCGTATCCATTATTTAATAAAACTCCTTTTCCTATTTCAAATTTCTTTTTATCTGTGAAATTTGGTACTACGGGCCTTCCAAATCTTAGATAAACTGGTCCTGAGTAGTCAGCTATTGCAATTGTAGCTGCTTTAGTTTGGTTATAGTCACATGTATTTATTACAACCATTCCTGGAAGCATTTTCATAAGTCCAATATCTTCAAGTATTTGGTGAGTAGCTCCATCTTCACCTAGAGTTAATCCTGCATGAGATGCACAGATTTTAACGTTCTTATTAGAGTAAGCAATAGATTGACGAATTTGGTCATAAACTCTTCCTGTTGAAAAGTTCGCAAATGTTCCAGTATAAGGTATTTTTCCTCCAATGGTTAATCCAGCTGCTATTCCCATCATATTTGCTTCAGCAATTCCAACTTGAAAAAATCTGTCAGGATTTTCAGAAATAAATTCATCCATTTTTAGTGAACCTACTAGATCAGCACATAAAGCAACTACATTTTTATTTTTTCTACCTAGCTCAGCTAAGCCAGAACCAAATCCTGATCTGGTATCCTTTGAACCGGTATTAATGAATTTTTTCATAGTTAATCAAATTTAAAGTCTCCTAAAGTTTCTTTATTTTGAGAGAGTGCAATTTTAAGTTGTTCATCATTTGGAGCTTTACCGTGCCACGCATGAGTATTCATCATAAAGTCAACTCCATTGCCCATTTCAGTTTTCATTAATATACATATTGGTTTTCCTTTATTAATTTCTTTTTTAGCCTCAGTAAAAGTTTTCAAAATATCTTCAATGTTATTACCATTGTTAAGCTCAAAAACTATCCAATCAAAAGAATTAAATTTATTTTTAAGATTACCTAAAGATAATACCTCATCTGTTGAACCGTCGATTTGTTTTCCATTTAAATCTATTGTTAAAATTAGATTGTCAATTTTTTTTGCTGAAGCATACATTATAGCTTCCCAATTTTGGCCTTCTTGTAGTTCGCCATCACCTAGTAAAACATAAATTATATTAGAATCATTGTTAAGTTTTTTTGCTTGAGAAGCACCAATTGCAACTGAAAGCCCCTGACCTAACGAACCTGACGATATTCTAATGCCTGGTAGACCTTCATGAGTTGTAGGATGTCCTTGAAGTCGTGAATTTATTAATCTAAAAGACTTAAGCTCATCAATTGAAAAAAATCCTTTTCGAGCTAAAGTACTGTAAAAAACAGGTGAAATATGACCATTTGAAAGAAAAAATATATCTTCATTAATCCCATCCATTTTAAATGAATTATTGAAAGACATTATCTCGTTGTAGAGACAAACAAAAAACTCTGTGCACCCAAGTGAACCTCCAGGATGTCCCGAATTTACATTATGAACCATCCTTAGAATATCACGTCTAATTTGCGGAACTAATAAATTTAATTCATCTATATTTTTCAAATTTTTACTTTTGATTTAAAAATTGCTAATATATAAATTGTAATGCAATTTTTGTAAGATAAATTAAAACTATATTTGATTCAAATAAATTATTAAGTGAATTTTCATATTTCTAATTTTGATAAAAAAAGTAATGCAAGAGCTGGAGAATTAGTAACTGACCATGGTACAATTAAAACACCAGTCTTTATGCCTGTTGGTACTCAAGGGACAGTTAAAGGAGTTCATCAGTATGAATTAGAAAATTATATAAAGTCTAAAATAATTCTTTCAAACACATATCATTTGTATTTAAGACCAACAACAAATATAATTGAAAATGCTGGTGGATTACACAAATTCATAAATTGGAATAAACCAATTTTGACTGACTCAGGAGGATTTCAAGTCTATTCACTCTCATCTAATAGAAAGATAGAAGAAAGAGGTGTGACTTTTAAATCACATATAGATGGTTCAACTCATATATTTACTCCTGAAAATGTTATTGAAATTCAAAAAAAAATTGGCGCAGATATAATTATGGCTTTTGATGAATGTACACCATACCCATGTGATTATAATTATGCTGAAAAATCAATGAACTTAACTCATCGATGGCTAGATAGATGTATTAAACAATTTTTAAATACAACTAATCATTATGATTATAATCAGACTCTTTTTCCTATAGTTCAAGGAAGTGTATACAAAGATCTAAGAGTTAAATCAGCAAATTATATTGCAAAAAAAGATTTATTAGGAAATGCTATTGGAGGATTATCAGTTGGAGAGCCTGCTGAGGAAATGTACAAAATGGTCGAATCAGTCTGCTCAATACTACCTAAAAATAAACCGAGATATCTAATGGGTGTTGGTAATCCAATAAATTTACTTGAAAATATTTCATTAGGAGTTGATATGTTTGATTGTGTTATGCCAACTAGAAATGGAAGAAATGGTATGTTATTTACTTGGGATGGAATAATAAACATAAAAAATAATAAATGGATAAATAATTTTGACCCAATTGATCAAAATTCTGATATTTTTGTAGATAAAATTTATTCAAAAGCATACTTAAGACATTTATTTAATGTAAATGAAATTTTGGCTAAACAAATTGCGTCTATTCATAATTTAGCTTTTTATGTGAATTTGATGAAAAAAGCAAGAGAAAAAATTATTTTAGGAGAATTTGCAAGTTGGAAGAATCAATTGGTGAAAAAACTAGGAAAAAGACTTTAAATAATGAAAAAATTAGATTTTTACATTATAAAAAAATATTTAAGTACTTTTTTTGTCATGCTCCTTCTATTTATTCCCATAGGAATAATGGTTGACATTGCTGAAAAGGTTGATAAGTTTAAAGAAAATGAAGTTCCTTTGACAGATATATTAAATTACTATGTTGATTTTACATGGTATTTTGGTAATTTATTATTTCCAATTTTTCTTTTTCTTTCTGTTATATGGTTTACTTCAAAACTTGCTAATAATTCTGAAATAATTGCAATTTTAAGTAGTGGAATTTCATTTTTTAGGTTTTTGAGGCCTTACCTTATATCAGCTACATTTATTTCAATTTTTGCTTTTTTTGCCGGCATGTTTATAATTCCAAAATCAAATAAAGGATTTAATGAATTTAATTACAAACACCTAAATAAAAAAAAATCTGCTAGAATTACATCTAATTTATACAAACAAATTAATGAAAATGAGTTTATTTATGTTAGTAACTATGATCCATTAAGACTTAGAGCTAATGATTTCACGTTAGAACATTTTGATGGTAATAAGTTAATTTTTAAAATTTCATCTCAATCATTAAGATGGATTGAAGATGATTCTATTTTCAGATTAATAGATTATAAAAAGAGATCTTTCAAAGGTGATGAAGAAAGTTATGAAACCCTCAAGAGAAAAGACACGATTTTTGATTTTAAAATCGATGATTTGTCTCCAGTTAGTTATAAAGCAGAAACCTTGAATTTTAATGAATTAAATAGATTTATAAAAGATGAATTAGAAAGTGGATCTACTCTAATAAATACTCATTTATTAGTGAGACACAAAAGATGGAGTATACCACTTTCCTCATTTGTTTTAACTCTGATTGCTGTTTCTGTTTCCTCATTCAAAAGGAGAGGTGGAATGGGAATTAATTTAGCCTTTGGAATTGCACTAGGATTTATTTTTATTTTTTTTGAGAAAATATTTGGAGTGTTGGTTACAAAATCTTCATTTTCTCCTTTAATAGGGGCTTGGTTACCCTTTTTTATATTCCTAATACTAGCAATTATTTTATTGAATCATGCAAAAAAATAGTTCAAAAACAATTTTAGGACTTCATTTTCTAGTTTTTATTTGGGGTTTCACATCAATTCTTGGCGCCCTCATTACATTAGATTCGATTTCATTAGTCTGGTATAGGTTAACTATTGCCTCATTTTTGATTTTTTTTCTTTTTAAAAAAAAAGTAAAATTAAAAGAGATATTTTTTTGTTCACTAGGTGGAATGTTAATCACAATTCACTGGATTTTATTTTTTCATTCTATAAAAATTTCTTCTGTATCAGTAGCTGTTATTATGTTATCAACAGGAGCACTGATGACCTCTTTTTTAGAGCCAATTTTTTTTAACAGAAAAATCTACCCTTATGAGTTTATTATTGGACTGCTAGTTGTATTAGGTATATATTTTATATTTAAATCAGAATCTTCTTCAAGTCAGGGTATTTTAGTCGCTCTAGTGGCGACCTTTTTTTCTGTACTCTTTGCAATTTTAAATAGTTATCTTGTCAAGGTTAGAAAATATAATTTCATATCAATTTCTTTTCTTGAATTATTAACTGGACTTGTTTTTCTTACTATTTACATGATAATTTTTAACATATTTCAAAGTGATTTTTTTAAATTAAAATCAATGGATTTTATTTTTCTTTTTCTTTTAGGATCAATTGGAACAGCTTTTGCGTTTATTTATTCCGTCAAACTTATGAAAGAAATTTCCCCTTATACTTTAATGTTAACTCTAAACTTAGAACCTGTATATGCAATTATTCTATCTATTCTTATATTTGGAGAAAAAGAAATCTTAGGATTTGACTTTTATATTGGTTCACTAATTATATTATTTTCAATTTTTTTAAACAGTTTAATTAAATTTAACTATTTTAAAAAAATAAAAATCTTTAAATATTTAAAAAAAATATGGAATATTTAGACTTCGAACTGCCAATTAAAGAAATTAATGATCAGTTAGAAAAATGTAAACTTATTGGTGATGAAAGTGATATTGATATTTCTGATACATACAAAAAGTTAGAGATTAAGTTAGTTGAGACTAAAAAGAAAGTTTATTCAAATTTAACTGCTTGGCAAAGAGTTCAATTATCTAGGCACCCTTCGAGACCTTATACCCTTGACTATATTAATGGAATTTGCGGTAATACTTTTTTAGAGTTGCATGGTGATAGAAACTTTAAAGATGACAAAGCGATGATTGGAGGTTTGGGTAAAATTGGTCAACAATCTTATATGTTTATAGGTACCCAAAAAGGTTACAATACCAATACAAGAAAATATAGGAACTTTGGAATGTCAAACCCTGACGGTTATAGAAAAGCACTTAGGCTAATGAAATCTGCTGAGAAATTTAATTTACCAATTGTTTCATTTATTGATACACCTGGAGCTTATCCTGGGATAGAAGGTGAGCAAAGAGGTCAAGGAGAGGCTATTGCTAAAAATATATTTGAGATGCTAAAAATTAAGGTTCCAATAATTGTTATTATAATTGGAGAAGGAGCATCTGGAGGAGCCTTAGGTATTGGTGTTGGTGATTGTATTTTTATGTTAGAAAATACTTGGTATTCTGTTATATCGCCTGAATCGTGCTCATCTATACTTTGGAGAAGCTGGGAGTATAAAGAGAAAGCTGCTGAGGCTCTTAAATTAACTGCTAGAGATATGAAAAAAGCAAAATTAATTGATAAAATAATTGATGAGCCAATCGGTGGAGCACATTACGATAGAAAAAAGACTTTTGATTCTGTTAAGAATGAAATTTCTAAATGTTTTAAAAAATTAGATAAAATTTCTCCAAAAGATTTAATTCTTGAAAGAAGAAAGAAGTTTAATGAAATGGGAATTTTTAATAAATGATTTTCATTATTAACAGTTTTTGCTTTTTATAAACAATTATAATGTTCAAATATTTTGATATAATAACAAACTAATCTTTATTTTTTTTTATTGATTTGATTATTTTTGAGAGTGGAAAAAAACAAAAATTTTTTATCAAATTCCTCCTCCAAAGGAAACATAGTTAATTTGCAACAAGGCAAGCTTCCTCCTCAAGCTATTGATCTTGAAGAAGCTGTTTTAAGCGCCATGCTTATTGATAAAAAGGGAGTTGATGAGGTAATTGATTTTTTATCACCTGAAGTGTTTTACAAAGATTCAAACAAAATTATTTTTGAAACTATTCAATCACTATTTAAGGATTCTGAACCAATTGATTTGCTAACTGTATCTTCAAGGTTAAGAAAAAATAAACAATTAGATAAAGTAGGAGGAGACTTTTATTTAATACAGCTCACGAAAAAAGTATCAACTTCAGCTCATATTGAATTTCACGCAAGAATAATTCAACAAAAGTATATTCAGAGATCGCTTATAAAAATATCTAATGAAATAATTTTTGATTCATATCAAGATTCTATTGATGTTTTTGAATTACTTGATGAGGCTGAATCTAAGTTATATGATATAACTCAAGGAAACATTAAAAAATCTGCTATATCATCACAAAATTTAGTATTCCAAGCCAAGAAAAGAATTGAAGAAATATCCAAAAAAGACGGTTTAAGTGGTGTTCCTTCTGGATTTGAAAAAATTGATGATATAACTTCTGGTTGGCAACCAAGTGATTTGATAATTATTGCTGCAAGACCAGGAATGGGGAAAACAGCTTTAACATTGTCTATGGCGAGGAATATTTCAGTTGTAAGTGATCTTCCTGTAGCTTTTTTTTCTCTTGAAATGTCTTCTGTTCAGCTAATAACTAGATTGATATCTTCAGAGACTGGTTTATCATCTGAGAAGCTGAGAACAGGTAAATTAGCTAACCACGAATGGGAACAATTAAATGTAAAAGTCAATTCTTTAGAAAAAGCACCTTTATATGTTGATGATACTCCATCACTTTCGATATTTGATCTTAGAGCAAAAGCAAGAAGATTATCTTCTCAACATGGTATTAAATTAATTATAATAGATTATTTACAATTAATGACTACTGGAATGGCTAATAAATCTGGAAATAGAGAACAAGAAATTTCAACTATATCAAGAAACTTGAAGTCTTTGGCAAAAGAGTTGGACATACCAATAATAGCTCTCTCCCAACTTTCTAGAGCAGTTGAAACTAGAGGCGGAACAAAAAGACCACTACTGTCTGATTTGAGAGAGTCTGGAGCTATCGAACAAGATGCCGATATTGTTTCATTCATTTATAGACCTGAATATTATGGTATGGATGAATGGGACGATAATGATAAAACTCCTGCTGAGGGCCAGGCCGAGTTTATAATTTCTAAACACAGAAATGGAGGTTTAGGAAATATAAGACTTAAATTCATCGCTAATTTAGGAAAGTTTGATAATATGGAAGTTTTTGACAATCAGTCAGAGTTTCAATCTAAAATGAACGAACAAACTAGTCAATCAAGTAAAAGAAGATTACCCTATGCTGATGATTCAATAAATGATGATGATATGACTGATATACCTTTTTAACTTTTTACTTTTTTTACTATTTCTTCAAATACAATTGGATCGTTCATAGCAATATCAGCTAAGACTTTGCGATTGATGACTATATTTTTTAACTTAAGTTTATTAATAAGTGAAGCGTAATTTAGTCCATGAATTCTAGCTGCAGCATTAATTCTTAAAATCCATAATGACCTAAAATTTCTCTTGTTTATTTTTCTGTCTCTATATGCGTATAATAATCCCTTTTCAACAGCATTTTTTGCAACTGTCCAGACATTTTTTCTTCTACCATAATAACCTTTAGCAAGTTTTAAGATTTTTTTTCTTTTATTTCTTGACGCAACGGAATTTATTGATCTTGGCATGATTAATTTATTTTAATTTTAAATTATTTAAGTCTAAGTTGTTCTTTTATATTGGGGACATCTTTTTCATTAACTAAAGCATCATTTGTTAGTCTAAGCTTCCTTTTTTTTGATTTTTTAGTTAAAATATGATTTTTAAAAGCGTGTTTTCTTTTAATTTTTCCAGTTCCAGTTAGTTTAAATCTTTTTTTAGCACTGGATTTAGTTTTCATTTTTGGCATAATTACTTTTTTTTTGGTGTTATAAACATTATCATTCTTTTACCTTCTAACTCAGGAAGTTTTTCAACTTTACCAATGTGTTCAAGATCCTGTGCTAATCTTAGTAATAAAATTTGTCCCTGTTCTTTAAAAATGATTGATCTACCTTTAAAAAAAACAAAAGCTTTGAGTTTAGCGCCATCTTTTAAAAATTTTTCAGCATGTTTTTTTTTAAATTCATAATCGTGATCATCTGTTTGAGGCCCAAAACGTATCTCTTTTACTACAACTTTTGAAGTTTTTGACTTTAAACTTTTTTCTCTTTTCTTTTGCTCATATAAGAACTTTTTGTAATTCAAAATTTTACATACAGGTGGAACAGCTTTTGATGAAATTTCAACTAGGTCAAGTTCCAATTCCTCAGATAGTTTGAGAGCATCAAATAATTTATAAACCCCAACATTCACATTATCACCTACAAGTCTTACAGACTGAGAAGTAATATTTTCATTTATTTTATGTTGATCAACTTTTATAATCCTACTTGGACTGTATGATCTTTTTCTTCT
>PACV01000075.1 GCA_002702875.1 Flavobacteriaceae bacterium | reverse complement strand
AGGTTTCTAACAAACTTGTTGGTTTTACGGATGTCCAGGAACGCAGTACGGTCAGTACCACCACCCACATAACCAGCAGAACCCCTGGTCCTTTTTGGTACAGCAAAACCTTGTTCTTTTTGACGAAGTGCCTCAGCACGGGTTGCAAGCTCTACCTCTTTTGATAAAGACTTATGAAACGCACGAAACTCCTTTTTTACCTCCCCAGCTTGTTCTAAACCACGAAGTCCAAAAATTATGTCATCTAAACCTTCGGCAGCTATTCCACTGCCAGCTGTTCGTTTAAATGTACCTTTAGCCATTGTTGCTCTTTTCTTGCTCGGATCGCTTTATTAAAGACGTTTGTAAACCAAGAAAAAACTCGAGTGGCATGTCGGCCACTTCTACCGGATTTAGTCCGGCAGCCAAAGCAACGTCACAAATTAGGCTCACGAAGTGACCCGGACCTAGTCCGAGGAATCATCTCCATCCAAGCCATCAATATTTGAAACGGTCTCCAACCACTTATCAAAAGAAGTGACTGTGCCAAGCCTCTTTGACGCATGCCAGCATAAATACATTAACTCCTCGAAACCTAAGTTCTGCAATTCAGCAGCTGGTCGGTTTCCAAATTTACGCTCAACAGCAACAAAGTCGATCGGCCTAAGTTCAAGCTCTTGCTTAGTTTCGTCTACATACACCAAAGTGAGCTGGTGTAACCCTGATGAACCTGCCACGATTAACTCGTTGCTCTCGTTATTGTTCCGTTGGTAGGCCAAGTCACACTAACTGTGGCAAGGTCACCTACGGCATTCCCTAACGGCACATGCTGAGTCACCAAACAGTTACCGCTATAAGATGGATTTGTAGCACTTACTGAACCGCTGGTTGGTTTAACAAGAAATGCAACAGAAGTTCCAAGGATTGGAAATATAGTTGCGTCAACTTCGCTGCTTGCAAAGTCATTGTTGAACTCCAAGCTCAAGCTCCCGTCTTTAAGTCCGCCTTTTCTGGACCTAAAAGTTGCACCCATGGCTGTATCATCCTGCTCTTCAGCTGTGATATCCAGGGTCACGGAACGAACGTGGTCAGATAAGTCTACTGAATTGATTGTCACTGACGCATCAGTGAAAACAAAAGTAGCCATAAAATTATCCTTTTCTTTTTTTTACTTGAGATAAGGCTACTAAACGGATCCCCAAAAGAGTTATGGTGGCCTAGAAAAAATAAAGGCTATCAGGTGTCCAAACAGGCCATTTACAGCCGTTCTAAGAGCTTTGTAATATGCCTTGGCCCAACAGTCCCGGACTCAGCAAATAAGCCGTGTCGGCCATTTACAGGCTCAATCAGGGCTTTTTGGTTTTTTTTCTCTTCTTAAGTTCCATTTGTAAAATTTATTCATTTTAGAGTCAAGAAACCAGTACAGTTCCCACCACAACTCCTTTTTTAAGTTAATTAATTTTTGTAAATTTATTTTTTTCATTAGGCTCCTCCCAACAATGAGCAGACTCGGACCAATGACCCCAGCCTTGGCTCGTTTTATATTTTAAAAATGCAGCAAAGTGCGTAGACAAGTGCGGATCCCTTGGATTACCGCTAACGTTTAATTTATATTCAACCCAACTCCAGGTCTTAGAAATGAACTGCCACAAACCAGTCGCAGTTGATGTTGGATTTTTAGCCGTTGCCTTTCCGTTACTTTCACATCCTATTATTTTTAAGGCAACAGATACATCATCATAATTAAAATGATCGCTTACTAAATCAGCCCAGGGCAGGGCCAAGTTCCAGGAGTCGACATTATCCTGGCAATGCTGATAGACAGCAATATCGGTGCTAGTTGCTGGCATACTCAAAGTGCAAGCAAAAACTAAGGCTACCAAAAACCTCCTAGGTTAGTCTCTAAAGCCGATGGTCAACAACCAAAGACTTATCGAAATTATTATAGCAATCCCAACTATGTCCTTGGCTGTTCCAGTTAAGGTCAACCAGGCAATAAAAAAACCCAACAACGTAAAAGTTTGTGCCAAAGTCTCTTTTAAAATTGACTTGATCCAACCAAACAGCTTTTTAAACCAGCTCCACTTAAATTTTATTTTTTTAAGCCAGCTAAATTTAAACAACCCTGTTATTAAATTTATTACTTTTTTAATCATCTTATCCTCCTATATGGTACTACAGCAGCTGATACAATTTGAGATGCAATAATTACGGGAACAACCACCTCCTGGCTTTTCTCTTTTTGTTGCAAACTCATGCCCTCATCCAATGCAGCAAAACTAATCTCTTCTAAATCAACTTGAAATATTACGGCAGGGTTCTCAAGGAACTCCTCAGTTTGTACCTCAACAACAGCGTCCGAAAAATTATAATCCTCAACGTCTGCGTTATCCTCAGATGCCGCACGCTCAACATACGAATCAACAGCCTCAGCAACAGCCTCGTCCTCTTTCGCATTTTCAGCGATTACGGCAACATCAGTGGAATCATCAAGGCCCAAGACTTCAGCAACGGTCTCGACCTGCTCCTCATCCAAAACTTCAACATCATCAATAGCAGACTCAACAACAGCAGCAACAACCGTAACCTGCTCATCAGTTAAATCCTCAATGCCAACCTCAACAACGTCCTCAATTATTTCAACCTTGGTCTCAACTTCCAGGGTTTCAACATAACTCTCAACAACAACATCAACCTGCTCCTCAGTTAAATCCTCAATTATTTCATCAGGAACTTCAGGGATCACTTCCTCGCTTGCCTCAATTACCTCAACAAGCTCAACAACAGCCTCCTCAATTTCGACAACTTCCTCCTCAGATAAGTCAACATCGACTTCTGCAATTACCTCCTCGACAATAACAACAGGCTCTTCTTTTATTTCCACAACCTCATCCTCATCAAAAACCTCAATGATTGGCTCAACCTCTTCTTTTTTGTCATCCTCAGGTATTACTATTATTATTTCGTCCTCAAACTCAAGGTCATCCAAAAACTCAGGATCCTCCTCCAGGACAACAAACTCGTCAAAATTAACATTTTCCTGGATAAAAATTATAGAATCAACAAGCTCCTCTAACTCCTCAAGTTCCTCCTCAGATAAATCATCAACAGGACCGTCAAAGAACTCAGTACCAAGGTCCTCAATAATTTGTTTTTCTATTTCTTTTTCAAGTTCCTCTAACTCTTCAAGCTCCTCATCAGTCAACTCATCAGCGTCAAAAATATCAGTTTGCATGTTTTCATCAAACTCATCCGAGTCAAAAATATCAGTTTGCAAAGTCTCGTCATTTTCATCATCGGCAAAAATATCAATATCACCACAATCGCCACGGGCCACTTGTGCGTCAGTTGCCTCACAGCCCAGCACTTCAAGGTTTTTGGCCCTTTCCTGCTCTCTTTCGACCGTGCCGTCAGCGATCTCAGTCTCAGTAAACTCAACTTCCTCGCCACCAATTATGATCACCTCGACAATTGGCTCAGGTTCAGGTTCAGGTTCAGGTATCACCTCAACAACAGGTGCAGGTGGCAAAGTTGTAGTTGTTGGTGCAACATACTCAGTAGTTTTAAAATTATTAGAATCACCAGTTGCACAAGACTCACCAGCACTCACATCACCACAAGATGCAATCTCCCAATAAAAAACTCCTGTTTGNATAAAAGATTTATCAAGCGTGTAACTGCGTGCATCCACATNATCAATAACAATACGAGTCCAGGTCTGATTGTCATATGAATAATTNATATGAAACTCAACCAAATCCGTTTGGCCTGCCGTATATTCCCAATTAAANAAAACATCCTCACCCTGGTAATTTACAGAAGTATTACTCGGTGCATTTGGGGCAGCAGGGGGCAACGTTGTAGAACTTGATGTAGTTGATGAACTTGTTGTCGTTGTTGTCGAAGTGTCAGTGCAAGTATTTGATGGGGCAGTCCAGTTGCCTAAATTAACAAAGGGGAGTTGATCGGGAATCGCAATCGTCATCTCAGCAGTCAAAGTGCTGAAACTATTATCGGTGTCATTGTCAGCTCGAATTTTTGTCCTAAAGGTTCCATTCGGCACTTCAAAGTAAGCCTGCAAGTCTTCTAAAGAAAAAACATGATACTGCCAGGTCAAGTTGGTGCCATGGCCAAAAGAAGTTGAAATACAATAAGCAGTGGAAGTGTCAATCTCAGAGTCAGAAATAGTAAACCAAATAGTGTATTTTTCAGGTGGACTGTCCTCGAAACCATCAGACGAATAAATGCCAACAGTCAGGTCGCCAGTTTCTGTGTCCAGGGCAATTGATTGGTCGTACGGTGGCTGGGTTGGAACGTGGTCTGCAAAAACCGGGATTGGTACAATTAAGAATAAAACCAGTCCAAGACGAACTAAAGTATTAAATTTATATAAAAGGTTTATTTTTTATTTAACCTTTATTGGTAGGGGTCCACTCTTCAAGACCATTCTGCAAAGCCGTGACAGCAGCAACAGCTCCTGCAACCAGGGCATTAGTCAAAACATCCATCTCGACCATCCCGGTGCCTGACGCTGTTAAGATACCCAAGAATGCTTGAATAAAAGTCCTAACAGTTCTTATGCCGACTTTTATGGCCCAATCTTTTAGATCCATTTGTTTTTTACTCCTTGACATACTTACTCAAAGCAATCGCTGTCATAAAGTCAATAGAGCCGGATGGGTCGAGTCCTTGGGATGATTGAAAACCTTTTACAGCTTCTGTCGTTTCGCCACCAAAGTCAGAATCAGCTCCAAACTTTGGTAAACAACCTGAGTCCCAGGACAAAAGTAAGTTTTGTAAAAACTTCACATTTAAACCTTTGTCGCCTTTATTCAAAAGATGCTCCTCATTTTTAACAATTTTATCACTAACAGGCTCAGGTTCGACCTGGCCTAGATTGGTATATTTGATCGTTACTTTTTCGCCAGCAAGCAAAGCGTCTCTAACTTTTGGATACATAGCCTCATACGCAGCACGAGAACGACCAATAAAACCTACAGGATTATCATCCAAGTTTTGTTGAGTTTGGCCGACCAACAGACAGCCGTAGGTGTCCAGGCTATCGTTACCAGGATGGATTAATATGAATTGGAAATTTTCTACATCTCGAATCCAAAGCATTCCTTGATGCCAACCAGGACCAAAGCCATACTTCGAATCATAATACTTTTGAGTTTTGGTATGGAAACCACCAACGGTTCTAAAGGTTATTTCATACTCGCCAGCAGGCACAGCAGTCTCACCGTACACTTTCGGGCCATCACGAACCTCATCCTCCAAAGTAAAACATTCTTTGACTCCATCGATCCAAAGCTCACCATTTGTGGCATCAACCCCTAGCTGGGTTCTTTTAACTTCTAACTGCATATTTAATAATAAACATACAACAAGGGGAGTGGCACTGGCCTAAATTAAAGTCTCCAAAAATTAAATTTACTGTATTTGTCTAATACATGTTCACTCAACTCAACATTGTAATTATTTTTAACAATTGTTTTTTTTATTTTATGTAAATCATGATTATATAAATAGTCCTTGTAACCTTCTAATTGATTTATTTTATTTAAATTATGCTCAAAATAATTTATTTCGTAATAACTATAAATTTTTTTTAAATAAACTTTTGGATTTGAAATGAACTCATCATATTCAATTATTAAGTAGTTTTTTATTTCGTTTGAATCAATAAGAATTTTTATACTTTCTAAAATTAAATTTATGTATGGATGCTCCTCCATTAAAAACTTTGCTTTTTCATCATTAGTTTTAAATTTATTTAAATAATAATTTTTGTGTGTAAAACTATGATTAATAAAACTTTTCAAAACATCAACAACATCTCTAACTAAAATCACAATTTTTATATCGTTTGGGCAATAATCTTTTAAATTTTGTAGATTGATTGGAGTTATAAACTCACCACGTTGAATTATAAAATTTTGTTTGTCATTAACAAAAAAATTGTTAAATAAATTTTTATAAAAAGTTTCAAATCTTTCATCTTGTGGATAATTTGTATATACGTCATTTTTTTGTGTGATGGTTTGCAGATCATAAAATATTGATGGAAATATTGACTGACCTGTAGCTAAAATGTTTTTGTTTTCATTTAAGATGCTAGATAACAAAGTGTTACCACTTCTTGGTAACCCAGATAAAAAAAAATATTGTTTCATGTAATAATTTTTCGAATTTCAGTCGCTGAGATTTTTTTAATTTCATCCGGTAAATTTATCTCTTCAATTTTATATCCAACGTCTCTACCATAAGAAATGTTTGTTATATTTGGAACTAATAAAACAACAAATTTATTTTTATACTTTGGAAGTAATTTGTTTTCAATTTGATCCTTTATGAAATCAAAATCAAAGGGATTGTTTTTATCTGTTCCACCCGTGTCACGGACCATGATGCAAACTTGGCCTGTTTTTTTTATTGCTTCTTTAAACAAAGCAAAATGACCATCATGAAATGGTTGAAAACGTCCGAGAAGTTGTACTGTTGGTTTTTTAAAATTCATTAAGTATTTTTTTAATTATTTTATTGTAATTAAAATTTTTGATTTCAAAATCAAAATTTTTTGTTTTTTCAAAAATCTTATCTGTGTCAGCGTACTTACTTTTATTTATTGTATTCATAAAAATTTTAATATCATAATCATCTCTGAATTTGTCGAATGGACAAATAAAATCTGCTAAAGCTATTTTGTTTTGTAGATTTGCTAATTTGCATAAAGATAATAATCTTGCGGCTTGTCTTTCTCTTGCATCATTGTCAAAAGACCAGTCATCAAACGCTTCTCTAACTAAATCAGCTTCAAAATGAATTAAATTTTTATTTTGTTTAGTTAAAAATTTACAAAAAGTTGTTTTACCCGACCCCGACAAACCATATACCAAAATTTTCATAGCAAATTTTTTGGCCGTCTGCTCAGAACATTTTTATAAATTTTATTTAAATTTTTACGATATGCAACAACGTGTAAATTTTGATTTATATAATTTATGATTTTTTGGTTCGGTTCAATATAATTTAAATTAACATTTTTGTTAAAAACAAAATTTAAAAAAGCATCATTTAAATTAAAATACAATTTACCAGGTTTATTTTTATTTATCAGAGTCCAGGCACTGTTAAGATTTCTAATCCAACTATAAGGTTTTATACTGCCACTCACATAATAGCAATTTTCATTTTTCATGTTTGGAGATGTTGTGGTTACTTGCAAGTCCTTATCATCAGTTACAAATGCGTAAGGACTCAACAATTGAATGTTAATTATTTTATTAAGATAACTTACTTGCAGCATGTCCTTCACAATTTTATGAAAATTGTCATTTATCACTGAAGTTTTACTGTCCAAAAAATAATTATAATAAGGTTCGTCATTTTTTAGACCAAACTCAACCTCAAGATTTATAAAAGAATTAACAAAAAAAACTTTATCATTTGCATTGTTTACACTTGGACAATTAAAGTTTTTAAAGTTAAATTTTTCAATATTGTTATAAACACCTTTTGGTAATTTAGTGCGTTTTAAAATATCTGGAAATAAAATGTAAGAACAGTCAGATATTTCTTTTGAAAACACCTGTAAAGTTTAGTTGCCTGTAGCTTTTAACCAACCTTTATTATTATCTTCTTGATAAACGCCTTCATGCCAAAAATAAAAATAATCATTATCTGGTAAAGGAATAGGTGCCTCCCAAACATAATTTTCGTTTAACACCCAACTTTCGTATGGTTGTGGTGCAATAAATACATCATTAGCATTATCATAAGTGTCCCCTTTACTTGCATAATTACCCCTAAAAGGTGTGCCACCGTCTTTATGTTGGTTTCCAAAAGTATTATACGAAGTTCTTTTACAGGCGTCTTGATCTGGCCTTTTTGTTAAATAATATGCTTCCCAATCAGCAAAACCGTCCGGCAGAGTACTCGTGTCATCTTCGTCTTTACCGACAATAACCTCAGTAACAATGTTGTCTTTTATGAATGCGTAATGTGCCATTATGAAAAAACAATCGTGTCTGAGCCAGCCGTAAATGTTGTTGTTTTAAAACCACCACCAGTCGCAGTAGAAGAAGTAAGACCGGCGCTGGCTGTTAACGTAAAAGTGTCAGGATACCTCAAAATAACAACGCCACTGCCGCCTTGACCTGCCGTACCTGAGCCAGCATTTCCTCCGCCGCCACCAGCACCTTTATTTGTAGTACCAGAGCCAGCAGTACCACCACCATGAAAAACATTATTTCGTCCAGAACCCCCGCCACCAGATCCACCAGAACCACCAGAAGTACCGTTGTAATATACTGCGCCACCGCCACCACCAGCACGGGTAACACTTGACCCTGTTATTCCACTTGATAAACCTGCACCACCAGCGCCACCAGTGTGCTTGTTTGGATTATCAGCACCTACAGCACCAGCACCGCCGCCACCAGCACTAGCATGTGGTGTGGTGTTTGTGCTTGTGCTACCACCTGCAAAACCTTGATTGGTTGTACCAGCGCCACCACTTGGTGTACCGTGTCCACCTGTTCCAGCGCCTCCACCAGAACCACCAGCACTACCGCTGTTGTTAGTGTTTCCGCCTTTACCGCCGCCTGTTGATGTGATTGTTGCAAAAACGCTGTCTGAACCATTAGACGCACCACCAGCACCAACAGTGACCGTGTAGTTTACAGCTTTAGCGGCTAGAAATTCTGCCTCACCGCCTGTGTTACCACCACCAGAAGTCTCAGATGCATAGTTAGTACGATAGCCACCAGCGCCGCCGCCGCCTTGTCCTCCGCCACCGCCGCCAGCGATAACTAAGTATTCTACGGCTATGGCACCGGGATACTTATTAATTGATCGCAAATAATTGATATCTTGTGGATTGAAAACACCAGGTGCTGCACCCGTTGTCATTGAAGGCAATGCTTGGCCTACATAACCAAAACTGTCATTTTTATCATTAGCCATTTGTTTACCTTATGTTATTTCTAAAACACCTATTGTAATTTCAAGGTCACCTGTAGCGTTTGCAGATGCACGCAATTGGTCGGACGCTTCTAAAACTAACTTCCCACCAATTGGATTGACTGCACCGTCTGCTGGAACTAAAAGTGTTGAAACAATTGCTGCATCAGCAGTGGCGCTGTTATCAAACAAAGCCATACTCAAATCTGCATCATTTGTGCCGTCTACATTTGCAACTTGACAATGAATAACTATCGCTGTCGTTGCACTTGGACAAGTGTAAACAGCAGTAGTTGCAGTTGTTCCTAAATCTGCTACAACATTTTTAAAAGTTTCTGCCAATTTTTATCCTTTCTTTTTTAAGTCAAAGCTATTACTAAACCTAAACTAACACCACCAGCCGCAAGATTTGCAATATCCTGGGCCGTTGTTCTTTTTAAATTATTACTATCATCAGCGTCACCAATTAAAACAATGTCAGAACCAGCAACGGTTGCAGAAGTTGCCTGACCAGGGGAAATTACTAAAGTCGATGCAAAAGCTCCTGATGTGGCCGCAGCTCCTCCCGATAAGCCTGAAGTAGACGATGTCGTTATAGTCACTCCCGTGATATCGCCAGCCCCAACAAAGTCGTTCCAGGCTGATGAAAAATAAAATTGCAAAGTATTCGAATCCAAAAGAAAACAAGCCTGACCATTTGCAGGGCTTGTGATGGCAGCATCTCGGGCGGTCGCATTACTAAACACGGTCACCGCCTGCTCCATCAGATAGTCGTTCACATCAGCAGCAGTTAAAACCTCAGAAACTGCAAATACTTTAAATCCACTAGGCATGCCCAAAGACTACTAGAAATTTAAAAAATAAAAAGATTTTGGCCTAGTGGACGTTCCTGGCAGCTCTCGTAATGCTACAGGGTAGCTGCCAGGACCTTATAGGTTAACATAAGGAGTCCAGTCGGTCGCCCGACAATACAAGCTAAATAAAGGTTGATTATTTAGTTAAATTATTTTAATAAAATTTTTTAGACAATACCAACAGTAATAAAAGTTTTAAAAGATGGATTTGTCCCTGAGATTGTGTAATTTACACGAACATGAGTGTCAGTGATTGCACCAGCAACACTAGAATATTGAGCTCCAATCGCTGTAAAGTTTGTCAAAGTTATTCGATCAGTGGCACTTGTGAAAGAACTATTGTCATCAGTTTGAACTTTTAAGGCCAAAGTTGGTGTTGAAGTTCCGGATACAGAAACAACATGAGCTGCAACATATAACCTTTTACCAGCAGCAGTTGCTCCCAAGTTTCTGCCTGTTGAGTTACCACTGGCCGTAAGATTTGCAGAATCATCGACCATGATAGTGCCTTTAACAGCACGGTCTGAACTGTTTGAATTAGAGATAGAAAACGGCATTGCATCACCCACAGCACCGCCGATGTTATAACTAAACTGCCTGGACTTGAGAAAATAAGCAACGTCACCAGCAGATGAAGTAGCAGAAACTGTGCCGATCAGTTCAGCACCAGGGGATACACCCAAAAGTTCGTCAGGCTTACCAACACCAGCCTCAAAAAAACCGTTTGCACTTAACGTAGCGTCTTGAAGTCCTGCAATCCTGGACCTAAAACCTCCTGAATTTATTGCAGTTACATCGACATCATCAGCAGATAAATCAAGTGTTACAGATTGAGTATGAGATGATAAATCATGACTACCAAGAAATAAACGTCCGTCAGTTAAAACAAAAGTCGCCATCAGTACCTACGGCCCCCGCCTTTTCTGCCGCCGCTTTTTTTCTTTTTGTGCTTCGGCATTACTTTGTGCCTTTCTTTTTACCACTGCTAACTTTTTCGATGTGACCACCGGAAACTAAACTCTCAGCCAAAAGATCGTCTTTTATTTCGATGACTTCGCCAGGCTCTTTGCCGTTGATTTTTTTATTTCCAATTATTTTAAACTTCATGCTGACCCCTTGGTGTAAACAGTTATGCCCAACCTAGCTCCGATACATTCGACACCGTTAACTGCATAGGTTGCTCCATAATCACTCATTGTAGTGACAACAGCAGACGTGTCGGATTGGCCTAGGGTTGAGTTTTGAAATATGGCCTGACGGATAGAACTGCTCCCGGAACCATTTATAAAACCATCCAATTGATTTTGGCCGGATCTAGCATCGGCCCTGGAAACGACGACAATTAAATCAAAATCATAACGGTCTGTTCCTCGTGCCATTGCTTCTGTAAAATTTATAGAACTTGGAATCAAAACAGCAGCCGGAACATTTATCATGTCATCAACCGTGTCGAAAACTCTTAAATTAGATATGGAACCCAGGGTAGTTTTTATGGCCGTACGGATTGAACTAAACGTAGCCATTACGCAATGCCGTGAACTAACTCACCACGTCGATAAGGGTCAATCATCCTGGTTATTTGTCTATTTTGACGAACAGCCAAAACACCAAACTCACCAACACCAGCAATGCCTAGGGGAGTGTTACGCATTGCAAAGTTTTCGCTGCTTAAAAGATTTGTAGCTTGACGGATCGGTTCCGGAACAGCAGCAAAACCCCAGTTCGCAGTTATTTGTATAGCAGCTCTGTTATTGGTTTTAGTTGTTGGAAATTGAAATGAACCATCAGTAAAAAGTTCTATAGAAGTAAAGCCCAGGCCTTCGATCCCAAAGCTCTCGCCGTTCAAAGGCAATAAAAGAAAATCTGTAGACGGAACGGTGGTCTCATAAACACCATCCTCATCATCGTCGTATTTTACAACCAAACCAGTTGCAGTAGAAATATCATCAACAACGACTTTATAACGGTTTGAAGTTCTGTAAACCTTAGCAGTTGCTGCACCATCAGCATAAAACTGACGGCCACAATATGCGTCGATTTGACGACTTGCAGAATTTATGGCGTCCTCAAGTTCGCTGTCATCGTTTGAGTCAGAAATATTAACAAAAGATTTCAACTCCGACAGAGTCGTGTAACCATTTACAATAGCCATGTTTTATTTTTTAGGTTTTGATTTAGCTGCCGGCTTTTTCTTTGCAGCTGTTTCAGCCTTAGGCTTTGCAGATGCAGTCTCAGGAACACCAGCGTCTGCTAATATTTTTTTAACAGCAGCTGCTCGCTTGGTCTTTTTATAAATTTTATAACCCTTAAGCTCTTCCTGCAACGCAGCAATTTCATCTTTTGATAGCTTTAATTTAGCCATTTTTAAAAACTCCTTTATTTGTTTTTAGCCGGATCGCTAAGACCCGGCTAAAAAAACCTGACCTAGAATGTAGGTGCAGCTAGACCGGTTCCAGTTATTGCTGAAATACCTGCTGGGTAACGGCCTGATGCATAAGCAACATAACCATAACATACAAGTTTGACAGTAAGTGAACCTGAACCAATGTCATCGAATCTTAATCTAAACGGACTTCCAGTCTCTTCAAAGAGAATATGGTCGTCTGCTTTGACAACATAGATAGCATCTTCTGTGCCACCGCCCAAGTCTGTTCTTACGTTAGCGTCAGTAATTACAGGTAAACCTGCAACTTGACCGACAACTTGTCCGTAATCAGCAGCATCGCCTAGACCCATGGCATTGCTTGGTTCATTACCAACAGGTAAGACCAATGGCCTTGAGTTACCATCAACACCAGCAGTGAGAAAACCCCATCTACGTGGATGCATGATGATTGCACTAGCAGCAGCAAATCTATTGCTATTTATTTTTTGAATTGCATCAATTAATTTTGGATACAACTCTCCAACAGTTGGGGATGCGTCAGTGTAAGTAACAGAATTTATACCTGAAACTTGGCTGATGCCGACTGGTTGCCCAGTTCCTCCGCCGTTGATTAAATTTTTATCAAGTTCTGTGTAATAAGCAGAAATCAAGTCACTAAAGACGATTGCCTCTAAGTCAGTACCTCTCTCAATTGCTTGACGAGAAATATCCTGCTGACCACCAATGGTATTGACATGTACAGAGTACAAAGTGTCATCCATGTTGGTCTCATCGAGTGCAGCGTTTTGGCTAGCTTGAAATGCATTAGTAGAACCTGTTGTAATCCTTGAGAGCTCAACCTTCATACCTTTATCTGGTAAAGGTGCCTTAGGTAAAGCATTGTAGAATGGGGATCCAGCTCTTGCCTTAGTTGCGACAAGGTCGGTAAGGTACTGAGGTACAACAAGACCCTCAAAGGCTCCTGTTCCTACGTCTCTAGTTTCACCATTTCCTTTTTGATGTCTAGCAATTCTGTCTTGAGCTTGGTAGTCACCATTTCTAGCGTTAAAAGCGTCTCTAAGAAATGCATGGTCTGAACCCTTGTGATAAACACCTGGCTCTTCAATTGACTCAACAGATGGCTCCAGGACTTCCTCAGTCACGTCGAGCTTTGCTCTGCTTTCTTTGATTTCATCTTCTGCTTTTCTCAATTCCTCGGCTTCTTTTATTCTTTCGCCTAAGTCGTTGATTTCGCTCTTAAGGTTATCGTAAGATTTGGTCTCTTCATCTGTAAAGTCTCTGTCCTCTTTTTCTGCAAGGTCAGTCATTTCTTTTACATCAGAAATAAGTCCTTCTCTTTTCTCTAACATTTCTTTAATTTTCAATTTTTACTCCTATTGAAATTATATTTTTTACAAGTGTGAGTGTTCGCAAAAGTGTAAGAACGGCTTTTAAGAACGGCTCTGCATATCCCAAATTTCAATGTCTCGAACCGCAGCCCGTACTTTTGACCTTGAACTTTCAGGATCAGGTAACAAATCATTAAGTTGATTTATTACTTCTTTTATTTTGTCCGCCTGGTCAGATGTTGGCTCGTCATTTCTTACCTCGGCAAGAGTTGACTGCAACTCGCCCAAATCGACTCCTCGAATTTTACCGACGGTCGCTGGGTTGGCTGGCCATGTGACAACTGATACATCAAGCAGACGTAACTCTTTGAGTGTTCTAGTTTCGCCCGAGTCGTTAAACTCGTCCTTGATTGCGTGGAAACCAAAACTCATCTCAGATAGGTCTCCTCGTTTTAAAGCAGATGATATCTCAGCAACCTTTGGATTGGCCTCGTCAAGTGCAGCCTTGACAAACAAGCCGTGCTCATCCTCTCGAAGTTCTAAGGTTCCGGACTTAGTCCTGGCAAGCGGGATACCATCATGATTGATTAAAAATTTAACGTCATCTTGTTCATTAAGAGTTTTAGAAAACGCTCCTGGGTTTACGATTTCATTGTAAACACCACGAGAGTCTGCTACAGAATAAGGTGTATTAAAAACAGATGCGTAGCCAGTGAAAATGAGATCATCAGTCTCAATAGATGCCTCGGCCCGAAGTTCGAAATAACGGGTCTCTTTGTTTTCACTCATGGCTTTAATAATACCTGCTGACTGAATAACAGGTTGTGGCCTAGTGCTTCGATCATTCTCATGACGGGCAACTTGACGCTCGGCCCAACGCATTGCATCCATCCTGGTGCTTTCAGGCAACGAGCCACCCCACAAAAGCCAGGC
>PACV01000074.1 GCA_002702875.1 Flavobacteriaceae bacterium | reverse complement strand
CTAACTTGATATTTTTTTAAATATTCTATGATGCCTATCTCAGGAGGTTTTGAGTCGATGATAAGGGAAATATTCATAGACTTTAATGACTCTTTTAGCTCACGAACACTTTGTACTAAAAAATGGGCTCTGAATCGGTCAGTTTTTTTAAATCCCCAAGATAGATTTTGATAATGACGGGGATTAAAAGTATAATATGCTATAACCTTAAGACCACTATCTAATGCTTTTTTTAATCCTATGTGATCTTCTGTTCTTAGGTCGTGCCTAAACCATACTAGTGCCGTGAATGAATCTTTTGACATTTTTTACTGCAGTATTTTACGTTTTCCCAGTCTCGTTCCCATTTTTTTCTCCACTGAAAAGGTAAGTTGCATTGAAGGCATATTTTTTGTGGTAAATTTATCTTTTTTACTCCTTTCATTCAGAGTTTAGTGCAGATTTATATTCTCTTAAACAGCGTTCTCGTGCAGCTTTATGATCTATAATTGGATTAGGATAGCTAGGCTCGTTTAAATCCTCAACCCATCTATTAACATAGACCATTTTATTGTCGAACTTTTTTATCTGTTCATGTGGATTGAATATTCTGAAATAGGGTGCTGCATCTACTCCGCATCCAGCTACCCACTGCCAATTACCAATATTGCTTGCCATTTCATAATCAAACAGCCTTTCTGCAAAGTATGCCTCTCCCCACCGCCAATCTATAAGCAGGTGTTTGCACAAAAAACTTGCCACCAACATTCTTACTCGGTTGTGTATAAACCCAGTAATATTTAGCTGGCGCATTCCTGCGTCTACTAGAGGGTAACCAGTTTTTCCTTTACACCATTTATCAAATTCTTCTTCATTATTTCGCCAAGGTATTCGATCATATTGCTTTTTAAAACTTTCATCTTTGGTGTGTGGAAAATGCCATAAGATTTGCATAAAAAACTCTCTCCAAATCAATTCTTTCATAAAAGTAGGATTTTCTCTTTCTGCGCTTTTGGCAATAAGTTTTCTTATGCTTTTAGTTCCAAAGCGGAGGTGTACCCCTAACCTTGATGTATTGTCAATAGCAGGAAAATTTCTTGTTTCCTCGTACTTATCAATTAAATCAGAATCAAATTTAAATTCTTTAGGGATTAGTTTTGATTTTTTAAAACCCATTTCCTCTAAAGATATTTGAGCTAGAGGTTTTTCATTGTAAAGCTTATCCAAATGATTTTCAGATGGGTAATTTTCTACTCCCTCAGCTTTATACTTGGCAATCCATTTTCTTGAATATGGGGTGTAAACTACATAGGGCTTACAATCATCTTTAACTACCTCACTTTTCTCATAAATAACCTGATCTTTAAAAGTATTGAACTTTACTCCCTTTTCACTAAGCAGATTTTTAATCTCCATATCCCTTTTAAGAGCATAAGGTTCATAATCGTGATTTGTAACCACATTTTCAATTGGAAACTGAATTATAAGTTCTTTAATAATGTCCTTTGGAGACCCGAAATAAAGACCTATTTCACAATTTTTTCGTCTTAATATTTTATTCATGTTAATCAACGCGTTATGAATAAAAGTTAGTCTCGCATCATTTTTTTTTAGCCTTGATAAAATTTCTGAATCAAAAATGAAGATTGGAATTACTTTATTTTCTCCAGTCAGGGCTTTGTATAATCCTTTATTATCTTGCAGTCTGAGATCTCTTCTAAACCAAAATAGAGTTAGCTTTTCCAAAAAATTTAACTTTTTATACTTCCTATCCCACCATCGATTGTTATTGTCTGAGCGGTTATCCAACTACTATTATCATCAATTAGAAACTGTGCCATTTTAGCAATTTCATCAGCTTTACCTACCCTTTGAAGAGGGTGTCTTGAGGCTGCATTATTTTTTTTTGTTTCATTATTAAGAAATTTTTCAGCCATCGGTGTGTCGACTAATGAGGGAGCAATCACATTAAATCTGATTTTAGGAGCAAATTCTGCAGCCAGTGATTTGGCTAATCCCTCAATCGCTCCTTTAGCTGCAGCAACTGAGCTGTGAAATGGCATACCAGTTCTTACTGCTACTGTACTAAAAAATACTACACTAGAAGGAAATTCACTATTTTGTAAATTACCTAGAACTGACTGAAGTGTTTTTATTGCTCCTAAAACATTTATCGAAAAGTCTTGTTTAAATACTTCTGGTTTGATTCCTTTGAAAGGTCTAAGATTAATTGATCCAGGACAATATACAAATCCGTGAAGATGATCTGGAATACTTGAATTATCAAAATCATCACTTTCAACATCAAAAGGTATGTGAGTAATTGGTAACTCGCCAATTGAATCGTTAGTTCTGCTAGCAACATAAACGTTGTTTTCCTCGCAAATAAGTTTCACTAATTCAAGTCCAACTCCAGAGCTTCCACCTATAATAAGAATATTTTTTTTCATTTTTAATTGTATTTGTATTCACCGAATAATTCGACTAATTTGATTTCTCTGTATTTAAATATTTCATTAAGCTTCGGTTTAACCAATATTGGGTGAATCATTTGGCCAAATAAACCAAAGGGGATTTTGTAATCAATTATATCTTCCATTTCAACTCCATTCTTAATTGGTTTTAAAAAGTGTTTATGATGCCATAATGAATATGGGCCAAATCGTTGTTCATCAACAAAATATTTACCTTTTTTTACATGTGTAATCTCTGTTACCCATTTCGTTGGAATGCCTAAAATTGGAGTTACTATATACTGAATAATTTGCCCAGGAAACATTTTTTTTTCAGCTCCACTCAAAATTTCGAAACCCATATAATCTGGAGTAATAGTTTTCAAATTTACTGGGTCTGAAAGAAAGTTCCAGGCTTCATTAATTGAAATAGGAAGATTTTGTGTTGTATGTAGGCGATAAATTTTCATAACGATTTGAGAATTCAAATATACAAATTGTCTAACATATACACTGAAATATTAAACAAAAAATTTAATCGATATTTATTTTTTTGTAATTTGTTGAATTATAAGGGAATTAGCCACAGTCAATATTCCTCCAATAAAATTTAGCCATAAAAAGCTAACCCAATCATTGTAAAAAATAAATAATATTATTAATTCTGAAATTATTGCCGATATAAAAATCGCTTTTGACTTCACTGACTTAATAAATATTGCAACAAGAAAAATTCCTAAAATAGTCCCATAAAAAAGAGATCCAATAATATTAACTAATTGTATAAGATTTTCGAATAAATTCCCAACTAATGCAAATCCAATTGCAATGGTTCCCCAAATGAGGGTAAATAATTTTCCCGCCCGTACATAGTGTTTTTCTTTGTGATGTGATTTAAAACGTTTATAAAGATCAACTAAAGTAATAGCTGAAAGTGCATTTATTTCTGATGCTGAGGAGCTCATTGCAGCAGATAGAATTACTGCTAATAAAAGACCAATTAAGCCTTTCGGTAAATAATTTATAATGAAATAAATGAATACATAGTCCTTATCATTAGTTTCTAATTTAGGTTCGATTTTTTCGACTATTTTTTTTGCCTTTGATCTATTTTCCTGAATTTTTTTTTCTAGTTTGAGATATTTAGCTTGCATCTTTTCGTCATAAAAGAAATTTTTTTCATTAAGCTGTTCATTTTTTTGCAAATGAATGATTTCATTTGCTCTCTCAAGGGCATTGAAAGCATCTTTATAATTGCTTTCATTAACTTTTTCAACAACATATGGGTTAAAATGAATAGGAGCTTTTTCGTATTGAAAAAAAATGAATACCAAAACACCAATAAGAAGAATAAAAAATTGCATAGGAATTTTTAGAAATCCATTCATCATTAACCCCCTTTGGCTCTCTTTAAGAGATTTTGCAGAAAGGTACCGTTGAACCTGACTTTGGTCAGTTCCAAAATAAGATAATGCCAAAAAAAGCCCACCAGTTATTCCACTCCAAAATGTGTATCGATTTTCAAGGTCAAAACTAAAATCTAACATATTAAGCTTTTCGTTTATACCAGCTAATTGAAGTGCATTAGAAAATTTAATATTATCAGGGAGCGATTGAATAATGAAAATAAAGGCAGTTATCATGCCTGAAAAAATAATGAACATTTGGTATTTTTGAGTAACATTAACTGCTTTTGTTCCTCCAAGCATAGTGTAAAGTATTACCAATAGACCTATAATTACTACTAAAGATTTAAGATTCCATCCTAAAACGACACTTAGAATTATTGCAGGAGCATATATTGTTATTCCTGCCGCCAAACCACGTTGTATCAAAAAGAGAATTGAGGTAAGTGTCCGTGTTTTTAAATCAAATCTTTTTTCTAAAAACTCGTAAGCAGTAAATAAATTGAGTTTATGATATACTGGTATAAAAAAAATACAAATAATAATCATAGCAAAAGGAAGCCCAAAATAAAACTGTATAAAGCCCATTCCATCGTTAAATCCTTGTCCTGGGGTAGACAAGAAAGTAATAGCACTTGCTTGAGTTGCCATCACAGATAAGCCTACCGTTAGCCAAGAAGCCTTATTACCTCCTTTGATATAATCTTTTATATTTTTATGGGAGTAATTTTTCCATATTCCATAAGTAATAATAAAAATTAATGTAAATGATAAAACTAACCAATCAACTAGTGACATCAATTAAAGGTTTTCATTAATAAATAAAATATTATCCAAAACACTATTTGTGTCAATATCAATATCCAATAAATTTGATTTGCCCCCTTCAATTATTTGCGATTAAGTTAAAGAATAGTCTGTAGGCGCCGGGCACTCCTTCAGGAAGTTGCCTGAAAAAACTTAATCCAGTATAAACCAATTTTCCTTTACCATACTTGGCAACCAATAAAGCTCCCTTTTTTGGAGATTCACCTTTATCATTCATTTCAATCAACGGAGTAAATTCTTTATCCCATTGATTTGGAAAGTAAAGGCCTCTTTCTTGAACCCAACCCTTAAAGTCATTTGAACTGATTTTATTGGGACTATTCAGCACTGGATGCGAACTGTTCAGCAGCTTAACTTCTGCATTTTCATCAGTAACTCTGTCTCTGGAAACTTGTATGTTTAGGGGTGTAATAGATTTTGTTTTTAACCCTCTACTTGTATTGTATTGAATTAATAAGTTTCCACCTTGTTTAGTATAGGCCCAAAGTACATTTTTTTTGTAAGAGAGTGATTCATTTACATTGAATGCACGAATACCAACTATTACAGCATCAAAGGGTTTTAGCTTTTTAAGTGTTATGGCTTCAGCATCAAATTTTTCTACATCAACACCAACAGATTCAATACTCTCGACTACTTTGTCACCTGCTCCATTAATATAGGCAACCCTCTTAACACCTGTTTTTAAATTTAAAGCCACAGCGCGAGCAGATGCGGGTTGAACCATATATATTTTAGGAATATGGTCATAAGAAATCTCTTTAATAGCTAATTTAATTTTTTCATTGTTGTTGGTTAATTCAGGTTCTAAAAGGACGACTTCTTCATTTTTTGGTGCAGTAACCATAAAAGTAAAATCTTGTTCAATTCCTTTTCCATTGATATTTACTTGCTGATCATTAGGAGTTATAACCCAAGATTTGGGTGATTTTATACTTAATTTACCATTAAATAATTTCCCTAAGTTTTTAACTTTTACGACCACGCTTTTTGTTTCATTTACATTAAATAATTCTACTGGAGATTTTAAACTAGTTGCAGCGGAAGGAAGGATTTGAAATGGGGTAACTACTTCCCCTTTCACTGGATCATTTTTTCGGAAACTAAGTGCTTTTTCAAAATTTAGTTTAACACCTTCTACAATTAATGATAAATTTAAAATGTATGGATTGGGAGTATTAGGTAACCCTGTAAATTCTTTTTGTTTTGTGTCATACATTCCATCTTTCCCTCCCCCTATTAACCAATATGGTGTGCTTATAGGTTCGTTAATAATATGTTTAATTTTTTTTCTGAAAACTTGATTTTTTCTGAGTTCTTTACCAATTTCATATGTTTTATTTTTTAAAATAATTTTATCTATTATCACTTTTTCTGAACTCGGGTTATTAATAATTAGGTTTAAGCTTAGCGATTCACCTCTAACACCATAGGGAATATCTGCATTTATTTGTATCGCAAGTCCTATACAGTTTATAATAATTCTTTTAACTTCATTTAATTTGATATGTTTCCAATGCTGATTATTAATCTTACTTATTAGATCTTTTACCTTTAATAACTTTGGAACACTCCTTATTGGGTTTTTAAAATCAAAGTCAGTAATTATTTCATTTATAATTCTATCAATTGCAGCTCCATCCTTTATTCTAGTCCAACTTGTATTTATTCCTTCAAATGGATTATTCCCAGATAGTGGTTTTCCCTTGACTAGTAATAAATATTCGAGCCTACTTCCTAATGCAGGTGAACTGCCAAACCCCTGGGATTTATGCTGACTCCTGCTTAATGCAGCAATTTCCGAATTACTTTGACCTGTTATTGGATCATGAACACCCATGTCTATTTTAATTAAACTCTCTTTATTATTATTTTTAAAATTTTCTTCATTTCTAAAAAAATACCTTGAGGTATTCCAGAATAATCGCTTAGGTTTCCAGTTTTCGTCGTATGAATTTTCAATGATCTGATTAAATGCCAAATTACTTATGATTGCAGATGCAGTGTGATGACCATGTGTTCTTCCTGAACTTCCTATATTAAATCTATTGATTATAATATCTGGTTTAAATTCTTTAATCCTATCAATGACTTGACTTAATACTTTTTCTTTATCCCAAAATTTAAAAGTCTCCTCAGGACTTTTTGAGTATCCAAAATCGTTTGCCATTGTAAAAAATTGTTCACCCCCATCAATTTTTCTCGCAGCTAAGAGTTCTTGTGTCCTAATTAATCCCAGTCCCTCTCTAAGTTCAGGACCTATAAGGTTTTGACCTCCATCACCTCTAGTCAAGGATAGATAAGCAGTTCTTGCTAGCAGATGATTTGAAAAATAGGAAATCACTCTAGTGTTTTCATCATCAGGATGAGCCGCAAAATAAAGAACTGTTCCTAAAAAGTTAAGCTTTTTAATTTGTTTGAAAATTGCAGAAGAAGATTGGGCATTTAAACACGATAAGTGAAGAGTTAAAAATAAGCATGGCAAGAGCCAATTCATTAAATTAAATAAAACTAACTTATCTATTTTCATTTAAAATTGTATTAAAGGTCCTTTATTTATTTTAATTTTTTTTAATAGCAGACGAAAAAACAAATTACAATTTTGCACAATAAAATGTTTTATTTTTTGGTTAAAAATTGAATCCGTTCAATAACTTGTGAGAGTGGTAGACCAATTACATTTGTGTAACTCCCATTAATTTTTTTAACACCTATTTCACCAATCCAGTCTTGTATTCCATAGGCACCTGCTTTATCCATTGGGGGTTGAATTTTTAAATAGTATCCTATTTCATCATAAGTTAATTTTCTGAATTCAACATTTGTAATTTCAGATATTATATCAAATTTTTTATTAGTCAAAAATCCTACTGAGGTTATAACTTGATGAAACTTACCAGATAAGAACATTAACATTTGTTTAGCATGTTCAACATCTTTTGGCTTCCCCAAGTATTGGTTGTCGCAACACACCAAAGTGTCTGCTGTAATGATAATTTGTTTTGCACGAATTTTTTCTTTAAAGGGTTCACTTTTTTTAGCAACAATGTATTCTGTAATTTCAATACCTTTAAGACTTGAGGGGTATGATTCATCTGATGGGTAAACTTTAACTTTAAATGGAATATGTAATTTTTCCAAAAATGCTTTTCTTCTGGGAGATCCAGAAGCCAAAATGATCTCATATCCATTAAGCTTTAGCATACTTTAAGATCAATTTTTTTTAAAACTAAAATCCCATTTACTCTGAACTCTTAATACTTGTTCAATGATTTCTCTAACACAACCTTTTCCACCTTTTTTGTGTGAAATATAGTCAGCTAATTGTTTAACATCCGTTGCAGAATCACTTGGACAGGTTGACACTCCTGCAAGTTTCATCACTGGTATATCAGGGATATCATCACCCATATAGAGTACTTGTTCCGCGTCAATATTATATTGAGCCAAGAAATCCTCAAAAGCAGAAATTTTTTCATTTTCTCCTAAATATACTTTATTGACCCCTAGAAGCTCAAGCCTTTTTTTTACACCCTCATTTGTTCCTCCTGAAATTATACCTATTTTGAATCCTCTTTTCAATGCTTGTTTAATAGCAAAACCATCTTTTGTATCCATCTGTCGATACATTTCGCCCTCCGAAGTCACAATTACTCTTCCGTCAGTTAACACACCATCTACATCAAAAATGAAAGCTGAGATATCATTTAAATGTATTTTGTAGTTTTTTTTAATCATGTCTTTTTTGAATAGAGTTGGTTAAATCGAGATATAGCTGTTTTATTTTTTCATTAGATATTAAATCTAAGTGTTTGTTAATTGTTTTAAAATCCTTTCTTTTTGCTGGACCTGTCTGGGAGTATTTTGCTCCATTTTCAATTCCATTTTTATAGGTTTGTTCAAGAAGTGAATGAAAAATAGAAAAGGGGAGGTCATGGCTTTTAGCAATATTTTCCCCTATTTCAATTAGGTGATTGCCAAAATTATTTATTATAACAGCAATTAAATGAACGTAGGATCTTTTTTGTGAATTCATTGCAAATGGTTTTCCACCAATATTATAAACCAAATCTTGAAGTAGTTTAAAATCTTCTTTTTTCTCTGCTTCAATAAGAATTGGTAGATTGTTAAATTGAGTTAGGGGTTTTTTTGAAAATGTTTGTAATGGGTAAAGCACACCTTTTCTTGCCTCGCATCTCATTTCATCCATACTTAACCCTCCCGAACAATGAACCACTAAAGCCGTAGTTTTAATTTTTTTACTTATATGAGCTATTGCATCATCCGAGACAGCGATTATGTAGATATCTGATGACTTTAATTCTAAAATACTGTCAGTAATAGAAGTTTCATTTTCGAAAGATTTGATTAAATTAATTTTTCTACTGTACCATTGAATTAAATTTATTTCACTACATCTACTAAATATTTTTTGAAAATTAAATGCTAATTTTCCTGAACCAATAAGAACAATTTTAATCATATTCAAAAATACATAAAGATATTTTTCCAGATTTTTTGTAACCAACTAATAATATCATATTAAATTAATCAAAGGAGATATTTAAATTTAATTAATGCATCACTATAAGTTAGCCATGTAATATAATCAATTTAGTTGTTTGAAGTTATTATAATTCCTAATCATCAGGTATCTTTGCAAATCAAATGAAGTGTGATGTTGAAATGAAAGATAAATTTTTTAAGTACTTATTTTCGAATCAATTAATGGCAATTTTATTTGTTGCCTTTTCAACTGCTATGGCCTTCGGGACATTCATAGAAAGTTGGTATAGCACTGATACGGCAAAAATTTGGATTTATAATGCCTGGTGGTTCGAGTTAATTTTAGCTCTTTTCATGGTAAATTTTTTTGGTAATATTTTTAAATACAAATTATTAAGAAAAGAAAAATGGGCAATATTGATGATTCATCTATCTTTTATTTTAATTATATCTGGTGCATTCATTACTCGTTATTTTGGGTATGAAGGTGTGATGCCGATTAGAGAAGGTGTATCTGAAAATTCCTTTCTATCTGAAAAAACTTTCTTGACCTTATTTATAGAGGGTGATATTAATGGAATTGCTAAAAGAAAAACTTTGGAAAAGGATTTTATATTTTCTGAACACGTTAACAATAATTTTGTCTGGGAAAATGAATTCAACGGGCAGCCTTTTACAATAAAATTTAATGGGTTTACTGAAGATGTAAGCGAACAATTAGTGCTTGACAATTCTGGTGATCGCTACATCAAAATAGTTGAATCTGCTGATGGTAGTCGTCATGACCACTATCTGAAAGAGGGTGAGGTCAGTAATATTCACAATTTGCTATTTACATTGAACAATCCAATATCTGGTGCTATAAATATTAGATCAGAGGGAGGCTTACATTATTTAACCACTCCATTTAACGGAAATTATTTGCGAATGGCAGATCAGCAAACAGGTGAGGTTTTAAAAGAAATAGAACAGGAACTTCAATTTAGATCACTTTATAATTTGGGTAGTTTTCAATTTGTTATCCCTGAGCCTCCATTAAGAGGAAAGTTTGAATTGACTAAAGCAGAGGAAGGAGATCCTGGTGTCCAAGATGCACTCAAATTAAAGATCCAAACTAAAGGTATGTCCCGAGATATTACCGTTCTAGGGGGTAAGGGTATAGTTAATAGTATGAAGAAGATCAATATTGGGGGACTTGACTTTTATTTGAAATATGGTTCAAAAAAACTCGAGCTACCTTTCCATTTAAAATTAAATGATTTTATAGCGGAAAAATATCCTGGTACAGAAAAAAGTTATTCTTCTTTTATGAGTAAAGTTTCCGTAAAAGATAATAACTCTTTCGACTATGATATTTATATGAATCATGTTTTGGATCATAGAGGCTACAGATTTTTTCAAGCTTCCTTTGATCCTGATGAAAAGGGTACTGTTTTATCAGTCAATCATGACTTTTGGGGTACATGGGTCACCTATATTGGATATATTCTGCTGTATTTGAGTATGATTGGGATTTTCTTTATAGGAAAAACAAGATTCAAGGAACTATCTAAATCACTTGAAAAAGTTAAAAGAAGAAAAAGGGATCTTCTTTCAGTATTTGCATTAATTTGTGTAACAAGTTTAAATGCACAAAGTCATAATCATAACCTTAAAAATGATTTTAATTTTGATTCAGTCATAAATACTAATTCAATTAATGCATTACATGCCCAAAAATTTGGGCGTTTGATAATTCAAGATTTAGGAGGTAGAATGAAACCAGCTAATACATTTTCCTCAGAACTACTTAGAAAGGTAAGCAAAAAAGATACTTATGGTGAACTAAACTCAGATCAGGTCATGATGTCTATCATTGAAAGTCCTGCTTTATGGTATAATATTCCTATAATTTATCTAAAAAGAGGCAATGATAGTATAAGAAAAATAGTTGGTTTACGGGAGAAAGACAAGTATGCCTCTTTGGTATCATTTTTTGATCAACAAGGTAATTATAAAATTTCATCTCAACTGGAAGGGGCATATCGTGCTGCTGTTCCAAATCAGTTTCAAAAGGATTTCATAGAGGTAGATAAAAGAGTTAACTTGTTATATTCAGCTCTTGAGGGAAAGGTTTTAAGAGTATTTCCAATTCCTGGAGATTCATCAAAAAAATGGGTTTCTTTTCCTGAGTTGAGTGAAGCAAACTTCAAAGGTAAGGACTCCTTATATGTACATAACATTTTACCGCTTTATTTTAATTCACTTCGTCTTGCTAAAGAAGATGGAGATTACTCTCAGGCTGATAATTTATTACAAAGTTTAGAGGGTTTTCAGCAAAAATATGGAGCAGATATTTTACCATCAGAAAAGAAAATTGAAGCTGAAATTCTTTATAATCGCTACGATATTTTTAAAAAATTATTTAGTTGGTATCTATATGTTGGACTATTTCTTTTTACAATACTAATTATTCAGATTTTTAAACCTCTCAAGGTTTTTAGATTCTTTATAACTGCTCTAAAAATTAGCTTATTATTGCTTTTTATTTTGCATACTGGGGGTCTTGCAGCACGTTGGTTTATATCTGGTCATGCTCCATGGAGTGATGCATATGAATCTATGATTTATGTTGCTTGGGCGACAATGTTTTTTGGTTTGATTTTTGGAAGAAAGTCAATGTTAACTATGGCCGCCACCTCTTTTGTGTCATCTATGATTTTGATGATTGCACACTGGAATTGGATGGATCCCTCTATTGCAAATTTACAGCCTGTTTTAGATAGTTACTGGTTAATGATTCATGTTGCGGTAATAGTTGGAAGTTATGGGCCATTTGCCCTAGGTATGATAATTGGAGTAGTTTCATTACTCTTAATAACTATTTCACGAAAAAGTAATAAGGAAAAAATTGGTCTGAATCTGAAGGAGTTGACAATTATAAATGAGTTATCAATTACTGTAGGCCTTATTATGTTGACTATAGGTAATTTTCTAGGAGGAATGTGGGCGAATGAAAGTTGGGGACGATACTGGGGTTGGGATCCTAAGGAAACTTGGGCCTTAATAAGTATTTTAGTTTATGCTTTTGTTATTCATATGCGATTTGTTCCAGGTTTACGCGGTAGCTGGACATTTAACTTCATGAGTATTATTGCTTTTGCAAGTATAATGATGACTTATTTTGGGGTAAATTTCTATTTGGTTGGTTTACATTCCTATGCAAGCGGAGAAAAGATTATTACCCCTAATTTTGTATACTACACCGCTTTAATTGTTGCTGTTTTAGGTCTTATTTCCTATTGGCGCTATCAGAAAGTTTTTAAAACTTAGCTGGGCTAATTGTTAACTTTATGATTTTAAAGCAAGTTTATATTTTTTTCTTTTTGACTCTTTTTTTTGTCAATTGTTCAAACCAAGAAACGGAGAACACTTCAAATACCCTCTATACTAACAAAGAAAAATGGTTTAACTCTTCGGTTGTAGATTATACTTATGTTTTTCAAATTTCATGTTACTGTATTGAGGAGTCAACTCGACCTAAATCTGTATTAGTTAGGAATGGATTGATAGTAAATGTTAATAATGAAAACTTCAATGAAGAAACACACTCTTATGTCTTAACCATTGATGATTTGTTCTATGAAATCGAAAATGCCACAAATCAGGGGGCTGCCAAACTTGATGTAAATTACGATACTAAATATGGTTTTCCTTATTACTTATTTATAGACCGTGACATAAGAATTGCTGACGAGGAAATAAGTTATTCAGTTTCTGATTTTAAACCATTATAAAACTTATTTACTAAAACTCTTTTCCGAAGTATACTCAAAACATTCTAAATCAAATGTAGGAATTGCTGCTAAAAGGTGATCAAATATATCTGACATGATTTTTTCGTAATTAACCCAAACCTTGTCCTTAACAAAAACATAAATTTCAAGAGGAACACCTTCAGGTGAGGGAGCAAGTTGTCTTACCATGACAGTAAGATCCTGACTAATTTGAGGATGATCTTTCAAATAAGCAAGAGCATATCTTCTATACAATCCTATGTTAGTCATATTCCTACCGTTTAATAATAATTTTTTGTTTACACCCTTATCTTTATTCTCTTTTTCAATCTCCTCTTTTCTTTTAGTGATGAAGCTGGATATGCGTTCAATTTGTTTTAGTTTAGTTAACTGCTCATCATCAAGAAATTTAATACTTGATACTTTAATTAAAATACTTCTTTTAATACGTCTACCTCCGGATTCACTCATACCTCTCCAATTGATAAATGAGTCTGAAACCAATTTATAGGTGGGAATACTAGTTATTGTTTTATCAAAGTTTTGAACTTTTACTGTTGAAAGATTAATTTCAATTACATCTCCATCTGCATAATAGCTTTTCATTGTGATCCAGTCCCCAATTCTTACAATATCATTTACTGTGACTTGAATACTAGCAACAAAACCTAATATAGTATCTTTAAATATTAATAGTATAACAGCAGATAAAGCACCTAGTGTTGCTAAAAATGTTCCAATATCTTTACCTGATATAATTGAAAAAATCACCATAATTCCAAAAAACCAAATAAAAATCATTATAACCTGTATGTAACTATCTATTGGTTTATCTCTAAAATTGGATAATGTTTTTAAATAATCCTTGATTGAATTCAATAGGCGTTTAACAAAAACAATTGAAATTAAAGTTCCAATTACCTCCAATAAAATTTCAATAAACTCAAGAATATTTGGGTATTTAGATAGTATATCATCAAGTGAAAAAAATAACAATAGTATTGGCGGGAAGCATGCTATGATTGATGGTACTTTGTTTTTAAGTAAAAAATCATCAAATTTAGATTTAGTATTTTTTGATACTTTATAAAAAAAAGAACGAAGTATTCTCCTACTTATAAACCAAAGAAGAACTGTTAGAGAAAAAATAATTAAAATGTATGTAAAAACTTCCATCAGTTCCGCAAATCCCTCACGCATACCAAGTTTTTTATAAATTTTAAATAGATCAAATTTCATAATTAGAAATTGTTACTGGACTAAATTGATTGAAAAGGATGAATACAAAATATTGTAAATAATAAATTAAAAAAACCCCCTTATCGGGGGTCATGATTTTTAATTTTTCTCAAAATTAAAGAATGGTTATAGGAATAGAAACTCTAATATTTCCCCATCCGCCATGAAGAACAGCATCAGATCCTTTTCCGGTAAATGTTAGAGAAAAGGCCTCAAGATATTCAGTCGATTCTATAGCAGGGACTTCTATTCTTGCTACATCTTTAGACTTGTCATAGTTGTAAGCTCCCCATACATATTTGGCAGAATTAATTATAATTTCGGTAGATTCCTCTTTAGGATATGAGTAAAGAGTATAAGTTCCCTCTTTAATGGTAGTATCTCCCAATTTTACAGGTTTTAGAATTCTAATTTCTGTAGCCTCATTAGCTCCAGTTCTCCATACCTTAAATGCAGGCACAAGCTCCGTAAGCTTTCTACCTTTTAATTGAGGCCTACTGTACGTAATAATGATCGCTTTATCCGAAACTCTATTCGACATAGGATAAAAAACACGATCCATTGGACTGACATCTAATTTTTTGAATTTTTGAGCTTGAGTCAGAGTTGCAAGAGACAGTGCTACAATAAAGATTATTTTTTTCATAATAAAAGTTTCTAATGATTAATTTAAAAATAAGTTTATTTCACTCTAAAGGTTAGGTGAAATTATTATCAAAGTTTAGTTTTTAATATTTATAAATTTAAAAAAGATTTCCATATTTTTCTTCAAACTGTTTATGAAATAAATCATTTTATTTCTATTAAATGTTTCCCTGCTAAAACCTCTTTTAAGTGAAGTCTATTTTTTTCAAGTTTTATGTCCAAAACTTCACCATTTTTATAAACTTTTTGTTTATCGTTATAAATTGGCAAAATGATATCAGCTTTTACACCTCCAGGAATTTCAACTTCAAGAGTAAATTCATTTTGCTTTTGCTGGCAGCTCACTATTACCTCCCCAGAGATCAGACTTGTTTTTAGCTTTGCAAAACTCAAATTTCCAATTTTAGGATGAATTTTGATCGATTGTGCGCCTGGATCTAATGGTTCTACACCCATCATTTTTCTAACAATAATATTTGCCGGTGATGCACCCCAAGCATGATTTAAATCCAGGTTTGGTTTATATCTTTTATCCCAAGCCTCCATTGATATTGTCGAACCATATCTAATCATATTATACCAGCTTCTTTCCGTTTTGGCTGCCATTAATTTAATTGCGTGATTAGATCCACCATTTTCAAATAACCCCTCCAATAAAATTTGTGATCCATATACGCTGCAAGACATCCCCCTGCTACTAATATATTTTACAACTTGATCAATATTTTGTTCAGGAATTAGTCCAAATGTTAATGCAAACATATTAGCGTGTTGTGATTTATGGTTTGTATCTTGACCATCATTAATTAAACCACTAGAGGGGTCCTGAAAAGTTTTAAGGTATTGAACTTTAACCCTTTCATAATATTTTTTGAAGAGTAATGCATCCTCTACTTCGTCTAAATCAATAGCAATTTTTTCCATGACTTTCAAACATCCAAAAAACAATGCATTGACAACTGCATTATATTTTTGGTATACATATCCATCATTCTCTCCAGGATACTCTTTTTCAGATCCAATGTAATTAGCTAAATTATCATAACCACCTGGAGGTTGAGACTGAGGCCAATCTACAATATCTCTTAAATTATTATTTTTTCCCCAATGATTTTTATGAAGTCTTTCAAAAAAATCTTCAGTTTGTCTACCAGTTAAGGTGCTTATTAGTCCGGATTCATCAGCAAGATCTAAAAGTGTTTTAATTTTTAACTCATCATAATACTTAGCAATAAATCTATCATCACCAGTGTAGAGATAATCATACCAAGCCATTAAGATATTATAAAGAGTCCATTCTGTTGGCCAAGTGGGGTTAAATAATAAATGTTTCATACTTCCTCTTGCAATACTGTACTCAGAATCAACCGCATAGTGGGACAATTGATTGATAAAAGCATCTGCCTCATAAGGGATTCTCTCCCGATCTCCATCTACATAATAACCGCAAAAACTTGTTGCTTTCATTGAGTATTTGCATAAATCCCATACCTGATTTAAAATTGAATCACTTGAAATGAATGATGACGCATTTTCATCAAAAGAATAGTTTATATCAGTTCTGATGATATCACCTTTGATTAAATTACCACCGTAATTTACTATTTCGACATATCTGAAAGGGTAAACCTCACCTATGTAATTAGGCATTTCAATCATAAATCTGTTTCTGGCTCTTTTTGGGTTATCTGGCCATTTAATTTCATACCAGTGAGTTCCTTTATTTAATTTTAGCATGGTTTGATAGTATCTGATATTTTTTCCTGGTATACTGTCAACATGATTGTAATCTTTTATTTTCATTTCTCCGATCGCAATAGTAATTGAGTCATTTTTAGAAGAAGTTAGCCTTATTTTTAATTTGGAAAAAGCTGCTTTTCCAAAATCAATGAAATAGTTTCTACCATTTTTTTTAATCAATGAAGGTTGATAATCAGTAGCTAAAAGTGTTTCCTGAGAAAACTTTCCAGTATCATAATTTTTATCTATCACAAATGCCTTTGGTTGAGAGAATTCAGATACTAATTCCTCTTTTTCCCAATAACGAATTTTCCAATAATATACTTTTTCAGTTTTTAATTCTTTACCACCGTATATTTCTGAAAAATTAGTTGAATTAACTTTACCAGAATCCCACAAGTCCCCTATATTTTTGTTTGAAAGCTTAATTGAGCTGCTAACAATTATTTGAAATGATATTGATTGTTTAGATTTATCATCTAAAACCCAGTTGAAAAGTGGAGTTTTAGTTTGAATTCTTGGAACTTCATATTTATTAATTGATAAAATTTCATCATTAAGTGTAAATTCTTGGATTTTACCTTTCAATCCTACGTAATCAGAATTTCTCAATAAATCAGTTCTTAATTTCTTAGGATAAAACATTTCTGATTTACATCCAGACAATAGTAAAAAACTTATAAGAATTATTTCTGGCAAGAATCTCATTTTCATTATAAATTAGTTTTTTTTAATAGATTTTTGAATTTTTCAGCAAAACGAACTCCCAGAACTCTCAAGCTTTTATTATCATAGTGAGTTCCGTCATATGTTGAGGTTCCAAAAGATTTCACTGATCCTGCATTTTCAACTTTATTATCAAGTTGAGCTAACATTTTTTTAAAAATCTCATTTTCTGATTTGTTTTTATTTAATTCAGCGGCAAGGAAAATCATCTTTTTATTGTTTAAATCTTCTCTAAGGGAATAAATAATAGATTTTAGTTTTTGAAAATAAGCTTTGAAATTTTCATCATCATCATTTAAATTTCCTTCCCCTTGAAGCCAGAATGTAGCAACAACTAGTCCATCCTCTCCCATAGCTAATTTACACCTTCTAACTGCTTCTTTATAGTAATGGGTGTCTGGAGTCCATTGACTAATCTTAGTTCCTCCTCTTGCATTGACTACCATCCCAAGAGGGATTATAGTTTTAGAACGAGTTATTTCTTCAGCAAATGAATAACCCAAATTAAATCTTTGCATTCGAGCATTTTTACGTATTGATGAGTGAATATTAAGTGGACTTTTTAGTGGTATCCATTTGTTGAGACTGTCAAAAAGAAATGCATTTTCTACAACCTCCATATCACCCTTAACCATTGGTGCTCTTCCTGACATATTAGATTGACCAATGAGTAAAATAATTTTTTTAGGCTTTACTCTTTCAATCTGTGCCTTTCCAATCTTGGAGAAAAGTAAAGTTAGGGTTGAAAAAAGTATATAAACTGAAATTATGTTTTTCAATTTGATATTTTTTGAAAAACAAAACATTATTAAAAATGATTATTCAACTTATTTTGATTATCATCTTTTANAATTTGGAAACTATCAAAAAGTCTTCCAGTTGGTGTGAAGGANTTATATCTCAGTAAATTTCCATCAATTGAAATGTGCTGNAATAATTGAATTTGCTCTCCCGCCTTTTCTCTTTTAGCTCCAAATTCGTCCCAACCTTTTTCATTTATTGAGTACATTTTTGCACCACTGACAGATACAACATAGACAGGACCTTTAACAATTTTAGATTTACCGTCTCTTTCCAGTTGATTTGGATTTTCATAAACAGCTCCTCTTGCGTATGTATGGTCGTGACCCTGNAGGGCTAGATCAACCTGGTATTGATCAAACAATGGCTTCCAATGCTTTCTCAATTCAGAATTATCTCTTCCAGTTGAGGCCGAAAAAATGGGGTGGTGGTATGTAACAACAGTCCATTTTTTATCATTTTCAGCTAAAACCTTTTTCAGCCATTTGGCTTGAAGNTTTATTTTGACATTACTATTAAGTGCTATAACTNTTAGATTAGGATAATCTANATAGTAACAGGTTTCCTCCAAACTCTTTGGACCATTTTTNGGTAANGAGAATTGTGGTCGCCATTGAAGAGAGAGGATACGACCAAGCCCTTGCTGATCTGAGTCAGTTCTTTGGTATTCATGATTTCCTGGAACTGCAATGGCAGGAATCTCAGAATGAATAAAGCTTCCTGCGGCAAACCATTCATTCCACTCACTCTCACTGTGAGCTTTATCAACTAAATCTCCAGCGTGAATAAAAAAATCGGCATCTGGAGCCACTTTGTAAGCTTTTCGAATTACTCTTGACCAAAGATCCAGAATATAATTTTGAGCGTCACCTACATATAAAAAGGAAATAGGACTTTCCTTATCGTTGGCAGTTGTAAATTGATGCCATTCACTTTTAAATTTATTATTACCAACTCTATAAGCGTAGAGAGTATTTGGTTTGAGACCTTCAATTTTTACTTCAAAAAAACTTGATTCAAATCCATCAAAACTTGCACCTTCAGTATTTAATAATGTTCTTTTAGCATATTGTCGAATTTTTNTTCTCGTAAATTTAGGTCCATCTCCAGCAATTGCAATTTCTACATAACCTGTCTTATTTAGAGGCTGAGTTCTCCAATTTATTCCAATTGAGGTGGCAGGATCTTTCGTCGCACTTAAAATTACATGGTCAGGAAAATCATCTGGTGCAGCCCAAGCTTTTATNATGGAATCTAGTTGGTTTAGATTTATTTGAGCAAATATTTNATGCTGCTGAAAACCTATTAAAATTATGCCGATAAATAGTTTAATGGAAAGTGAAAANAAATGGCCTTTAATATTAATTATCATTTTTTATTTTTTAATCATACCATATTAATTCAATCGATTAAATACAATTTAACTTTAAATATTTAATTTTTTTGGTCAGGGGACCAATAGATAATTAAATCCTAAAAACTTGCAATATCAATATCTTTATATAAAATTTCCATATTTCTGTTAGAATGAAGCTGGATTCCAACAGGCCCGTTAAGATTTCCTTCCTCAAGTTCATAATCCATAACAAAAACTCCATTAAACCAAACACGATACTTATTCTCTATTGCTTCAGCTTCCATTTGATTCCAGTCTTCCATTTTCAATAAATCCGCAACTTTTATTGCTTCTTTAGGATAACCCTTCTTAGGTATATAAGGTGATCCGGTCATATCTCTTTTTAATGAACCTGAGACCCCAATCTGAATTTGAGGGTTAAATTCGTCGCTACCTCGCATAAAAACACCAGAGTCAATATTCCCATCAACAAACTTAAATTTAAGACGAACTCTAAAATTTTTGAATTCATCTCTGGTCCAAAGTGTAGATCCTTTCTCTTCAGGTCCACTTTTGACTCTTAAATTACCATCTTCAATTGACCACCATATGTTATCATTATTATTTACCTCACTAACTATGGTTCCCTTTTTTTCACCTCTACGAGTTTTAATTATCCAATTAGATAAATCACTTCCATCGAAATAGCTTTTATACATATCTTCTGTAAAAGTGAATTCCTTAATTTTTTCTGCTTTTAAAACTGACCCACTATGAATTAACATTCTATGGTTGAAAGTTGTTGACTCTCCCTTATTGAGTGAAAAATTTAAAACCTCTTCCCCTTTAGAGAATACTTTTTGACCTAATGGATTTGCTGAGAAAAGACCATAATCTCTGGCATGCCAGTAGGTTGGATAACCAACGTTGTTTGGATGGTCTATAATAGTAATTGATACAGGCTCATCATCCATACTGCTATATAATTTTACCCATTCTGATCTTGTACCCCAAACTTCATTTCCCTCCAGTCCTCTACTACTTAAGTAGTTTCCATTTACTCCAGTGTTATCTAAAACTTTCACCTCGGTAGGGTTTCCCTGTGCATCAACAAATATTGCTGGTTTCTTGGATGGTAATTCCATTGCGCGAGTAACTCGGACTCCAAAAACTCCTTCTTTATTGTCATCAAAAGACACATCAGTAATGGCTACAAGATTTGTCCTCCTATCAATTATCCTTGTGTCCCCTTTTTGAGAAAAAACAAAAACTGTAGTTTCCTCAAGAATTGGATCACCATTAATTGTCTGCCATTCACTTTTTGTTTCTATACTTCCATTTTCTTCACTTATATCAACTATTTCTGAATGTACTATTTTACCATAATTTTCGATTTTTTCT
>PACV01000073.1 GCA_002702875.1 Flavobacteriaceae bacterium | reverse complement strand
TTAAAATCTCTTTAGTACAAATGTACTATATATTTATCTTTTCTTTTTTGTAAATAAATTAAAAATTGAGATAAATTACCAATAAAAAATTTAATTAAGTTATCGTATGTCGGTTAAAGATAAATCAAAAAAAAGATTATCTAGAGAAAATATCCTAGATTCGGCCCTGAGAATAATTGGAACACATGGGATTTACTCTTTAACTCATAGAAGTGTAGCCAAAGAAGCTAAAGTTGCTCACTCTACAGTTTCATATTATTTTCGAACCATTGATGATCTGACTGTAGGCGCTTTCAAAAAACTAATCGCAGATGATGAAGCAGTATCAGATGCACAATTATTGAACTTAGTAGAAAAAAAGGGAACTTTTTCCATCGAGGAATTCGTGGGCGTCATAGCTAGCGGATTAAAATCTAAACATAAATCAGGCTATCTTCTTCAGGCTGAATATGAATTGTTTGTTTACTCGTCAAGAAATAAAGAACTTGCCGAGGCAATGAGAAATGCGAGAAAAAGAGATGTTAATGGAGTTCAAAAGCTTCTAGATAGAAAAGGATACAAAAATGTAGATGCAGAAATAATACTGAGTATATTTGGAGAATTTGCTAGAGACTTGGTTCACAACAACCTTAAAGGAGCAGAATTAAAAGTTAAAAAAGTTTTAAATTTGATAGAAAAATTAAAAAAATAGAATCAGATATATCTTTTCAATAGTTTGCCTGTCTCAGATCTTGGCAGAGAACTAACAAAATCAACTGACTTTGGACATTTGTAATGAGCTATTTTTGATCGGCAATACTCAATTATCTCTTTTTTTAAGTCCTCGCTTTCTTTTATATTATCTGCAAGAACAACCATTGCTTTAACTTCCTCTCCCATCTCATCATGAGGCACGCCTATAACGGCGCAATCATAAACGTCATCTCTCACTACGATGATGCTTTCACTCTCTTGAGGATATATGTTCACTCCTCCAGAGATGATCATAAATTTTTCTCTATCTGTCAGAAAAAGATAGCCCTCATCATTTATGTATCCTATATCTCCCATTGACTTCCATGTCTTATTGTTTTCATGCAGCGCTTCTTCACTTTTCTTTTTATCCTTGTGATAAGTAAATTCATGATCACTCTCAAAATAAATTTTACCAATGTTTCCAATAGGAAGTTCTTTGCCATCTTCATCACAAACATGGATGATCCCCATTAATGCTTTTCCTACTGTGCCTGGATATTTCATAGCATCTTCAGGCGTTGCATGAGTCATTCCCGCACCCTCACTTCCAGAGTAGTACTCGTAAATAACTGGACCCATCCAATCAAGCAAATTATTTTTTAGTTCAACAGGACATGGTGCAGCTGCGTGAAGAACATACTCCAAAGAGCTCAAATCATATTTTGATTTTATTTCATCTTTTAATTTATAAATTCTTAATAATTGAGTTGGCACCCATTGACCATGAGTAACTCTATATTTCTGGATGATTTCTAAAGCTTTTTCAGGATCAAATTTTGGCATCATTACGACCGTTCCGCCAAAAGCATGACCTGTAAGAGCCATGTATGCTGGTGCAGCATGATGGAGAGGAGAAGTACATATAGATACAGATTTATCTTGAAACCCCCAAAGCTCTTGATGAAATAAAAAATGCTCAGAATCTTCAAATATCTCTCCGGGCGGTAGAGGCCATTTCACCCCTTTTGGTTTCCCAGTAGTTCCAGAACTGTAAAACATGAAAGATCCTCTCGGTTGCTTTTCTCTTGGTGAACTCGGTAAATCTTCTATGACGCTTTCATAGTTTTCAAAACCATAGATATCGCCATTAAAAGATATTTTTTTTATTTTTTTGTCTACTGACTTCAACGCCTCTAGGCAATTTATCTCCAAATCTTTAGAACAAATAATTGCTTCTGCTCCACTGTTATTGATCACATAAGATAGTTCATCTGCTTTTAAATAGTGATTTGCGGGTGAAAGATAGATTCCTGATCTTAAAGCAGCCCATGCTATCTCAAAGAACTTTATATCGTTATCTGAAAAAATAACTACGTGACTTCCTTTTTTAATATTATTTTGTTCAAAATAATGAGAAAGTTGATTAGACCTTGCTTCTAACTGTTTGAAGGTTAATGTTTCTTCTGTTTCGCTGTTGATTATCGCTGGCTTATCTGGAAAAAGTTCAGCCCACTTTCCTGGATACATTGATTTAGCTGTATGAGTCGATTAGATCAGGGCCAGAATCAAGAACTCCATCTATAGACTTGTTGTAACTTTCGTAAAATTTATACATTTTTTCTTTTCTTTCCGGTTGCTTTCTATAATCTGTTACGGAATAAAAGTGGCCTTGTTGCATAAGAATAGGAAACCTTGGACCATTTCTTTTTAGCATCTCATCAGGAACAATTTCGCATAAATTTTCCTCAGTTCGCATATAAGTTCTTGCCATTAAAACAGGCATGGTAACTCTTAGTCCTTTTGCTGTTCTGTTATACGCACCATGCCAACAAGCACCATGGAAAATTATCAGAGAGCCTGCCTTTGCATCTACATGAATTGCATTGCTATCCTTAGATAATGTAGTTTCTGATTTATTTGGGGCTCTGTTTTTTTTATGGCTGCCGGGCACAAAAGCGATAGAACCATTTTCTTTATTGTAATCCGTTAACGCATAAGTACAGTTACAAACTAAAGCATGATCAGGTAAAGGATTTGGCAATAAAGTATCGCAATGCAAGTCTAAATTAACTTTGTTTGGACCTTTTACAAATGCAGTCATACTAGACATTACACATTGATATCCCAACAAATAGGTTGACATAGCCAATAGAACTGGATTCATAAGAGCNTCTTCGAAAACCTGTCCTTCAAAAATCAAAGATGGAAGGAATTCTCCTATAGGGGANTCATTNGAAATACCATCNGTNGATTCAACTCCNANNCCNANNTCNTTATTTTTTTCAGCTAATTCNGTTNCTCCAAAATTTTNATGAGTNGANCCATTTTTCAAATCGGGTTTTATACCNCTTCTCTCTTCAGATACTNTNAGTATTCCTTCCAGNAATCTTTTATCTAGNCCNTTAGGACATGCTATNTCTGGAGGAATAACGGTAAANCCTTTTTCATCNAGTTCAGCAACNTAATCNGANAATCCAAGATCNTGAATNTCCTTNATGATTCTCANTTCTGCNNAGCTTTTTGNTTNCGAGNNATCCATAGGNAAGATAAAACTTTAATATATTTTATAAANAAACTCTAAATTACTCTAAGCTGCATCAACTGTNTTTAAATTAACTTTTTTGCCTTTTGCAGATCCNTTTCTTAAGAATAATCCAGGAGTCTCATTGGANCATTCNCCNTCCTTAAATGTAACTTCACCGTTTACNATNATGTAATTATANCCNTTAGCTTTTTGGACAAGNCTCCAATCGTTNGCNGGAAANTCATGAAGTCTTTCCATTGGAAAGATCTCTAATTCATCTAGATCATAAATTANAATATCGGCACCATAACCTTCGGTTAAGTGNCCTCTATCTCTNATGCCTGCNACTTGAGCGGGGTAAGCTGATAACTTCCAATGTGCTTTTTCTANNCTCATNACATTGTTGTCTCTACACAANGTAGCAAGAAAATAAGTTGGATAGCATCCTGCAGTCAANAATTTAGCGTGAGCNCCTCCATCAGATAATCCAGGCACNGAGAAAGGATGATTTGCTAATCTGCTCATNCCTTCCATNTCAATTTTTTGAGGTGGTGTAACCCATCTCGAAGAAAGATTTTCTGAAATNGANATATCAANAAAAACATCAATNGGATGTTTATTTTCNGTTTTTGCTATTTCATCAATTGTTCTTCCTTCNTACTTATTGTGAACTTCTATATTGTCTCCTTCTCCGTATCTAAGCTCNTGGATATTTACTGCCATNGNTCCAATAAAGGTATGNTTAGGATTAAATTTNTCTTTNAGNGGCTTTCTTAGTTCNGGATNTGCCATNTTTTTCATTTTTTCTTCTANGCTNCCNGTNGTAACGGCTCTCCAATCGGGATCGCTATCNAATAAATTAAAGTCAATTAATTGGAATTGATAGTCAGTTGGACATGTTACAGCATGACCTACNACTCTTTTTCCTTCTGCATTGCATTTTTCAATCCANTCAGTAATTTCCCAAAGGCTNCCAAANGTAAGTCCGTGTTGATCAGCAATAGTCACTAATGCATTCCAAATCATTGGTCTNCCAGANGCTTCCATAAGTCTTTCNTTAAAGTCAAAATCACCGCCAAGAACTTGCATGAATCCTCTGCCAAGCTTTTTTANGACCTTTGCAAATTCAATAAAATCATCTTCATCCATTAGGTCAGTAATCATTGGNGTGCCATCAGAGTCTCGTTGTACNGAGCTTTCNCCAAGTCTTTGGGCNGAAATCCCTAANGAACCAGCTTCCATAGACTCTTCAATGAGCCTACAAATTTCTTTTCTTTCNTNATCNTTNCATTTTCTTGNTTTTGCAGCCTCTTTACCCATTACATACATCATTAATGGACCGAGTGGTGTGAAAGTAGCCATATTTACNCCTTTTGGAGTTCTTTCAATGCTATCCATAAATTCAGGATGNGATTCCCAATCCCAAGGCATTCCTTCTTTCATNGTTTCAAATCTAACGGCTTCATTTCTCTCCATTGTTTTCATTGAAGCGTCTCTATCTTCTTCCTTGCAAGGGGCAAATCCAAAACCNCAGTTACCAATGGTAACNGTCGTAATNCCNTGCCAACTATTCATTGTGCACCAGGGATCCCAAAAAACTTGTGAATCAAANTGAGTGTGCAGATCAACAAAACCAGGNGCAACAATNTTTCCTTCAGCATNTATAACNTGCTTNGCATTTCCNGTNTCTACCTTGCCNATAGTTTCAATNANNCCATCGACAATGCCTATGTCCCCTTTAAATCTNGGTGTTCTTTTGCCATCTANNATGGTTCCNTTTTGNATGACTAAATCGTATTTTTTCATGATAATCTTTAATTGTTTTATGTCAGGATTAGACATTATAGTACATTTGTACGAATNANTTTCAATAANTAAANTTAATNGTTATCTTTNGCTNNAATTGGAGAGGNTAAATATGGATGCAGCAAGANTTGATGAACTGATTTTNGAAGGGAAAAATTCCCAAGAAATCAGAAAAAAATTAAAAGAAAGAACTCAAAAATCTTTTGAGATNAAAAANAAAGGAAAAAAAGTNGCTCAAGAAGTAATNTCNACTGTAAAGCTACCTCATCCNATTTACATAGATAGTGCCAGNGGTGGAACCATGACAGATGTCGATGGAAATACCTATATTGANACAACAATGGGNTTTGGACCNATAATNCTTGGACATAATCATGAAGTAATCAAAGANGCTTTAANNGCTCAAATGGAAAAAGGATGGTTATTTGGTCTTCCNGCAGATCAACAGTTTGAATTAGGAGAGCTTTTAACTGAAGCCAGTCCTTGTGCAGAGGAAGTTATATTTGCNAATACTGGGACTGAGGCAACNATGTANGCNATGAGNGCNGCNAGAGCCTTNANCGGTAAATCGAAAATAGGAGTATTTGATAGCGCTTATCACGGAGGACATGATTATGCCNTNCTCTTTGCAACTTACGAAGAAGGAACAAATNCAAAACCAAATGGAATGTATGCTTCTGCNGGTATAAGTAACGTTATCAAAGANGAAACNCTAATGTTGTTGCCNTATAGAAATGAAGCAGCTTATGACATGATNAGANANAATAAAGATGACCTTGCNGCCATTATTTTNGAAGGTTCACAAAATTCAAATCCACGCCTGAATAATAAAGATTTTCTTCAGGGTTTAAGAGATGTTTGTACTGAATGCGACGTTTTATTAATCCTCGATGAAGTTGTGACTGGATTCAGAGTAGATTACGGAGGGATTCAAGGATACTATGGAATTAAAGCTGATCTAGCTACTTATGGGAAGATTCTTGGTGGCGGATTTCCTATCGGGGCTGTTGCTGGAAGAGAAGATATTATGGCTGTCTTCAGCGGAAAAGGCGGAGAAAGAAGAATATTTCATGGTGGGACCTTCAATGGTAATCCTTTCTCTATGGTAGCAGGTATAGCTGCACTTTCTTATTTGAGAGAACATAAAGATACTATTTATCCTTCTCTAATGGAGAAAGGAAATAGACTTGCTAACGAGATTAATGATTTCTGCGAAAAGAATGATTACCCTGCGCAAATTTTAAATGCAGGATCTAAATTTCACATGAAATTCCAAAGAGAACCAATTAATAGTGGTTTCGATATCAAGAATTATTATGGCGGGATGCATAAGCAGGCAGAAAATGAATTCTATCTTCATCTCCTTGGTCAGGATGTAATTGTTCCTGGAGTAAGATTATCTTTCATCTGTGATGCTCACTCGGATGGTGATGTTTCAAAGATTATTGATTCAATGAAATATTCATTTAATGCTGTTAGGGAAGATGGTCTTTTTTAAAGGTTTGATATGATTGAAGAAATATTTAACGTAAAAGATAAAGTCGTCTTAGTTACCGGAGGATCAAAAGGAATCGGTAGGATGATAGCTGAAGTCTTCGTTAAATCTGGTTCAAAAGTTTACATTACTGCTAGACATGGAGATGTCGTTGCAAAGACTGCAGAAGAATTGAGTGAATATGGATATTGTGTAGGAATTCAAAACGACTTATCGTCAATGGAAGGAGTTGATCATTTAGTAAAAGAAATAAACTCTTACGAAAGTCATTTGGATGTTCTTATCAATAATGCTGCTACGGGCTGGCATGAGGAGTTTGAAAGCTTTCCTGAAAAAGGCTGGGATAAAACTTTTAATTTAAATCTAAAATCAGTATTTTTTTTAATTCAGAAACTTGTTCCGCTTATGGAAGCAAATGCAACCAAGGATGATCCATCGAAAGTAATAAACATTGCTTCAATAGATGGAGTTGGCATTGCAGATTATGACTCTTATCCCTACACAGCTTCAAAAGCTGGATTAATTCATTTGACAAGAAGTTTGGGTAAAGTCTTAGTAGAAAAAAATATCTATGTGAATGGAATTGCTCCTGGTGCTTTTCCTACTGATATGAATGAAATGGCAAGAGATAATCCTCAAGTTCTCGGGGCTTTCGTACCTAATTATAGAGTTGGAAATAAGGAGGATATTGGAGGATCTTGTATTTATTTAGCTTCGAAAGCGAGTAATTATGTAATAGGTGAAACCATTGTGGTTGATGGTGGATGGACTTCTGTTGCCTATGGCGGAATGATGTCTAGACACCTTAAAGAAGAAATTTAATTTAACTTCTTTTCTCTTTTAGTTGAGACCTGATCTGTTCATGTTTTTCTCTTGTCAGGTCGTATTTTGAGTAAATAAATCCTCCAATCAATCCAAAAACTGCAACCACTGGTCCTAAGATGATACCTAGGTTAAAAATGTTAAGGTCGGTGATTTCAGCTTCAGATCCTGTTGGCCAACCGATTATTGTGAGTGCTACACCTGCAATTGCTGCTCCGATTCCATAAGAGGCTTTAATAGAAAAGTAGGCAGATGCAAAAAATATGCCTTCTTGCCTTTTGCTATTAACCAGTTCTTGCTGATCAGCAGTATCTGCCATAGCAGCATTGAAGGCTACATCCGGCGGTATGATGACCAAGCCTTGGATGATCTTTGATATTATAAGTAAAACAATTAAAGTTGCTGTTCCTGAAGCGGGAAATAAACCATTCATACTCAAGATGATTGGCACGACAATGAATAGAATCCATAAAATTATTCCCCAAACCATAACGTTTCTTTTCTCGAAGGCCTGAATTAAATAATTAGAAAGAAAAACGCCAAGAAAGGCTCCTGGATAAAACGCAAGACCAACTAAAAGAAGACTTAGCTCTCCAGAGAGCCCCCAAAAAAAAGTTAAAGCATAGAGCTCAAGGGTAAACGATATACCTGCAGAGATAGTTAAAAAGACGTTTCCAAAAAATAACATGCGGAAAGAATAATTGCTCAAAGCTTCAAAAATATCTCTGAAGATAGTTAGGAATATCTTTGAAAAGGAGAAAGATTCCATATTCCCTCGATAATTATTGGGAATGTGATTTTTAAATCCAAAAATACTTATTACCGAAGTAACCAGAAACAACATAGCTACCACTACTGAGAAAGGTCCGTATACAGCAGGATTAAGTTGGCCATTTGTGAACTCCTCAGAGGGTAAGAAAAAATATCCATATGCTAGATATATAACGAAAGCTTGACCAAAGAAATAGAAAAAATTCCTAAAAGCTACAACTGATGCTCTCTCATCATAATTTTCAGTTATTTCTGCTCCCACAGCAAAATAAGGTATGACGAATAAGGTAGAAAGGAAGTTTGTCAGACATGAAAAGAACACTAGCCAATAAAAAAGTGCTGCATCCCCGGTCACTAAAGGGTTGAATAATAAGAATATTGAAATTGATGTTGGTAATGTCCCAGCAAATAGAAAAGGTAAACGTCGTCCATATTTTGATTTGAAGTTATCCGATATTGATCCAATTATCGGATCGGTAATGGCATCAAATACTGTTGCAACGGCAGTTGCAAATCCAACTAAGGCTGGAGAAATGCCAAGAACCTGACTATAAAAGAAAAAGAGACACAGCCTGGACATAATGCCAAAACTCCCAACAGAGAACTGACCTAATCCATAATAGGCTTTTACTGAAAAGGGTACTTTTTCAGGTAGATTCACTCTATAAATTGCCTGGAATTTTTTCTTCTACTTGATCCCATGACTTTCTTAAGGATGAATTGAAGTCCTTAATTGTTTCAATGGTCTCAGCAAACAATAAACTTTCCATGCTGTCATCGTAAGTTGGCCAAACAGGCACATCGTCTGATTTGTTTGGGTTTCCACTTGTCAGAAAATTCTCTACTATTTTGTTTATGATTACGCTTAACTTTTGAACGCTTTCGTTTTCTCCACACATTTGTTTACCAACTTCAGAATAAACGTAATCAAGAAAGAAAGGCAATGAAGAGCCATGATATGGACTTCCGTGCGGACCGGGAAAAGTCCAATTATAGTTGTAAACGTTTTTGCTATTCTTTGATAACGCTTCAGCGAGCCTAACTGTTGAAACCCAAAACCACTTATGTCCGTTGATTTTCAAAAAGCATTCCGCCGGTGAAGAATCCATTTTATTATTTGTGAGATGAACTTCGTATGCATCGAAAAGTTTTTTTATATCTTCTCGCGCAGATTTTTCTGAAATTTTTAAAAACTTAGACTTTCTTAGCCAATCTCTCATTTCAAACTCAATAGCTTGATCTACATTCCATTCTCTAAGGCCAGGATAAATTTCGTCGTAGCCAAATGCCTCAGAATCACTTGTACCTAAAATAACCGACACATCTTTTGCAGATCCTGCCCGAATAAGATTCAATGGTTCATCTGGAATATGAACTCCATCAACACAGGGTTTAGCATGAGCTTGTGTAGCGAAGTCTAAATCCTGAGTATATGGATGATTAGGATCCTGCATTTTTGCATCGAATGCTTTTAAATCTTCTGTGCTTATAGAATTTATTGCATCGACATCAGAAGGATCAATATTACATTCATTTAATAACTTCAAAGCTAATCTGTTTGCCTCTTCCTTGGGCTGAATTGTTTCCGAACCACCGTCACAAACTATAGCTTTATGAAATAAACCTTTTGCATCTGGCATTGCTAGAAGAGTTCCAATACTATGTCCACCAGCGGATTGACCAATCAAAGTTACATTATTAGGGTCTCCCCCAAAAGAGGATATGTTTGCTTGAATCCATTTAAGTGCTTCGATTTGATCCAAAAGGGCTTCGTTACCAGTGGATGGTATTTTTCCATCGGTAAGATCAATCAAACGGAGAAAACCAAAACAGGCCAATCTGTAATTCATACTTACGACAACATATTTACCATCTCTACATATATCTTCTGAATCAGAAAGACAGTCCGCTCCACTCCCCAAAAAGTAAGCTCCACCATGAATCCAAACTAAAACTGGTTTGTTGGAATTAAGCTCAGAAGACCATACGTTTAAAGTTAGACAATCTTCATTTTGGTTTGACCCAGTTTCGTAATCTGCAGTAGCCTCTTGCTCATAAACAAGCTCGTTTTGAGGACAAATAGAACCGAATTCTTTGCAGCTTTTTACATCTGACCAGGGTTTTATGGGTTTTGGAGCCAACCACCTATTCTTACCTATGGGTGGCTCTGCATAAGGTATGCCTCTAAAAGAATAATAAAGATCTTCCTTGGCGCCCTCGATTTCGCCAGATTTAGTTTTAACTATCATATTTAAATTTTACACCCGATTTTGCTAACCAAACAAAATCGGGTGTAAGTACTCTAGGGGTAATAGAGTTTCTCTTAATTTAGGTTGTACTGAACGCTTATTCCAAGCTCTCTTGGACGACCATAATCGTAACCAATTCCTCCAAAACCAAAGGTAAAGTCACGTTGATTGGTTACATAGATAGAATCCATCAAGTTATTTACAAACAAAGTAGTTGTGATGTTGTTTGCACCTATAAATGAATATCTAATGTTCGAAACTTCATATTCACCAAGGGTAGTAAGGTTGGTTGAATCAGCAAACTGCTCCCCTACATAAGAATGATCAAGATACAATCTTCCAAAATTTCCGTTACCGATATCATGAGTATAATCAATATTAAACCCATAAGTGGTTTCAGGAGCATGGAGAAACTTACTGTCTTTGGCAATTTTTATACCACCATCATATCCAGGGTAAGCAGTATCAACACTTGTCTGATTAGATGAAGCTATGATTCCAATTGAAAGTTCAGAAGTAGGCAAGAAATTCAATGCCATTTCTGCTCCTGAAGATGAACCATCGCCAATATTCGCAATATAAGGGAACCCTACCGCATCAAGACTATAGTCTTCTACATAAACTGCGAAATCTGTTATAGATTGTGAGTACACAGATAAAATTAGCTGAATTGTGTCGTCATTAAAACTTCCCTTGTACCCAAGTTCGGTATTTAACAATTGATCTCCATCAAATGTCAGAACTTTATTTGCATAATCAATTTTTTCTTGAGGAATAGAACCTGGAGTAAATTCATTAAATACTGCCCAGTTTCTTAAATTATATAATTGAGCACCATTAACACCCCCCTGTCTAAATCCTGTGGAAGCGTTTAGATAAACAAGATTATTTCCATCATTCCAAGATACATTAAAACGAGGTGAAACATTATCCTCTGAAAAATCATAAGTTGATGCGCCTATAGTCAGAGTTTTATCAAGATTTGTTATTCTTACTCCGGCAGCTACAGACCAGTTTTGATCTATTTCGTAAGTTATATCTGCATAAACAGATATTTCCTGTAATTCAGTGTCAGGACTTTCAAAGTCAGCTTTTAAACTTGGGCCTATTGATTCTGTAGGCAACGGATCACCGTTTTCATCCACTGTAGCTTGTCCTAGGGCTGCTCTCTCAGGTGAGAAATATGTTATTGCTAAATCTGTAAGTCTTTTGTCAGTAGTATCTTTAAAGAATGCTCCAACGACCCAAAAAAGATCCTCTGTAGCGTCAGATGTGAATCTAAATTCTTGAGTAACTCTTTCAGTTGCTCCTGATACTTTTGGATTGTATGAAGAAACTGATCCTCCATCTGGGAAAGGAGCCATAAATACATTCGTAAACGATGCATTTTGTTCTCCAAAGAAAGGAACAAGAGCTGCACCATTACAAGGAATGAAACAATTTTCTGCGCCTGAGCTATCAAATACACCTCGTGCAAAATTAACGTTCAAACCGCCTGTGTAAATATCAATTACGAATGCAGCTTCTGTATTCGTTGGAGTTCTCCTTTGAACATATCTATCCAAGTAAGAAGTTATAGAACTGAAAGTACCAGCTCCAGTATCAACCTCAAATTTAAACGAGTGAACTTGATAATCTTCATCATTACCGGGAGTATGAGGATCCACTTCGTTAGCACCAACATAGTATTTAGCTGCTGGAGCTGCGAGTCCTACATAAGAACCTGCTGCTAGAGCGCCTGCTGCAGAATAGGGTGGAATAATCGATTTGTTATCCAAGAAAGGGTTTGCAGATGTAGGAGGTGAATAGGACATATTGTTTCCATTACCATCAGTCTTTCCAAAAATACTAGAGTATTGGAAAGTTAGTTTCTCAGTTTCGGCAAGGACAGATAACCTACCACCACTTGTTGAAGAATCGTTCCAGTCAGGTTGATTATTATCAACAGTAATCCAATCAATGTATCCGCCTCTTTTTCCTTGAAATCCGCTAACTCTGACGGCACCGTCTGTATCACCATTTGAAAATGGGAAGTTAACTAGAGCATCTACTCTATAAGAAGAAGAACTATCAGCTCCACTCATTCCTTTCATTCGAATGGTTGATTCAAACTCATCTGGATTAGGTTTATTATAAATATATCTAACTGTTCCGCCTTGAGAAGATTCACCAAATAAAGTTCCTTGAGGACCCTTCAATACCTCAATCCTTTGTAAATCAAATGCATCTCCGGCTGATGCATACTCTGGAGACATTACTGATGACATAGGAACATCATCAATATACACCCCAGTTGTAGCTCCCATTTGTCCACCTGGATAGTTACTAGCTTGTCCGCTAATACCTCTGATGATTATCCTACTTCTTCCAACCCCTTCTGAATAAAGATTTAGACCAGAAACCGATCTAAAAACTTCCTCAAGGCTGTCAGCCCCAAGTTGATCCAGTTTATCTTGACTTACAGAATCAACTGACAAAGCTGTATCCATTACTGTGGTTTCCCTAAATGTTGCTGTCACTACCATTTCTTCGACTGACTCATCTGAATCACTTTGTCCAAAAGAAAATTGAGGTGAAAATATTAAGGAACTAATAAAAAAAACTTTAATTAATCTCTTATTCATCATAACTCCCCTTAGTTTTTCGATGTATAGTACAAATGTACAAAATTACATTAATACAGTTGTACGGATAATTAAAGTTTTTTTATAAGAAATTTAGCTGAATCAAATAGGAGTAAGTCATGACGACAGTATCAGAAGCTATAAAGAAAAGGCACTCTGCAAGAGCTTTTACAGATAGGGATGTTGATATAGACACTGTTAAGAGCATCATACAAATAGCAAAGCAATCGCCTTCCGGAGTGAATACACAACCCTGGAATGTCTATGTTTTATCTGGCGATGCAAGAGACAAACTAGTCAATGAAGCTACTTCCAGATACGATCAAGGCAAAATGGATGGGCAAGAATATTTAGTTTATCCAAAAGAAATGCCTGACTGGTACAAAGAAAGAAGAAGAGCCGTAGGTTGGGCTATGTATGGCGCCATAGGCATTGAAAAAGGCGATACAGAGAAAATGATGGCCCAGGGAAGAAAAAATTATGAGTTTTTTGGAGCTCCTGTTGGGATTTTTATAACCGTAAAAAATTGTGTCGGTCCAAACGGTTGGGGCCATGTGGGACATTTTATTCAAAATGTTTGCTTATTGGCTATTGAAAACGGTTTAGCAACTTGTTTACAAGAAGCTTGGGCTGAACTTCCAAAGCTTGTAAGGGAGCATGTCGATTATCCTGAAGATGAAACTCTATGGTGCGGTATAGCGCTCGGATACGAAGATGAAACTGATCCAGTTAATCAATTTAGGACCGAAAGAGA